>DAIRWA010000221.1:0-3264 GCA_036802545.1 Bacillota bacterium
GAAGATCCTCGAGCAAAAGGTGCTGAAGTCCATACAAAGCCAGGTGCAAGAGCGCTGGAAGCTTCGTCTGGAATTCTCAGACGAAGTCATCCAAGAACTCATGGAGTACGGCGGAAGCGATGTCGCGTCGGGCGGACGCGGGATGGGCAATCTTGCGGAACTGGCCGTCCTTAACCCTGTCTCCCGGGTGCTTTTTGGCCTCTTGCGCGAGAAAGGGCAAGACGCCATTTCGGGACGGACGCTGCGAGTTGAACACGTAGGGTCGGCGGGCGAGTTAGGAGGGTCCCGGTATGAAATCCGATGGACGCTCGACTGACAGCTTGGCACCGGATTTCGTTGAGCGTGAAATCCTTGAGCCTGAAATCCCTGAGTCCGATATCCCTGAGCCCGATATCCCAATGCCTAGCCTCCTTTCGGCCGGCCTCCTTGATTTTGACGGCTACTCCGAAGGGATCTTGGGACTCGGGCCGGGCGCCCGAGTTATCATGTGGTTAAGGGGCTGTAACCGGCGTTGCCCCGGATGCATAGCGCCCGAGTTGTGGAAAGGCAGAGATCCTACTCCTATCGACGAGATCGCTTCTCTCCTCCTGGAACCTCTGAGCCGGGCAGACGGACTAACCATTTCCGGCGGGGAGCCTTTTCTGCAGGCCGGAGCCGTCGTCGCCCTCATAGACCGCCTAAGGCGGAGTATCAAGACCGAGGTGCTCGTCTACACCGGATATACCATGGAGGAACTGCAAGCCGGACCTTCTGAGTGGAAAGACCTGGTCTCCGTCACAGACATCCTGATAGACGGTCCATACATGGAAAAGCAGGCAAATACGCTCCAATGGCGCGGCTCAGACAATCAAAGGGTGCACCTGCTCACCCCGGAAGCTAGGAAGCACAACGGGGCAGAAGACTTAAAGTGGCCGAAACACAGGCCCTTGTCCGTGCAGATGTTGTCGCCTACAAAGTACCGTCTAGTAGGAATTCCGGAGCGCGGCGACCTGGAGAAACTGCGGGAACTGCTCAGAGAGAGAGGCCTGGAGGTGGCTTACCGCCATGAGTGACCCCTTAGTCAAGTACTGCCCCGTCTGCGGGACGGAAAACTCAAGATACGCGGCGTACTGCGCGTCCTGCGGCGACGCCGACCTATCCACCGTTCCCGTGGAACCGCGCCGCTCGTACACGATGAAGGTCATCCTCGAATCAGTCGACAACCCTGACTTGGCTTTTGCTGTTTCAGACGGCCAAACCGTAGGACGTACTGACTGCGCCGACATCGTCTTGACCGGAATTCCCGACTTGGACGCTATCTCCCGGAAACACGCGCTGTTCCAGAAACAGGGCGGTCGGTGGTTTGTCCGGCACGTCGGCGAGACCAACTTCATACAAGTCGACAGCGAGACTCACACCGGTCAAGAACAAGTTGAAATACACGAGAATTCGATTGTAGCGCTCACGCTTGCCAGATTTCGCGTGAGACTCCGGGAGGTGTAACGGTGCTCATCCGCGCAGTCGGCTTAAGCAGCCGCGGGTCACGGCAGGAGAACGAAGACTATTACTGCATCGGCCATCGGGTTGGGCAAGGACTCCTGTACTCCACGGAGTGTGACTGCGATTCCCAGGCGTTTCGAGATTACGGCCTTCTTGCCGCCGTCGCCGATGGAATCGGAGGCTACGCTGGCGGGGCCTACGCGAGCAAGTCAGCTCTAGTAGCGCTTCAACACCAGTTATACGGCGAGAAACGCTCCGGTTGCTCCAAAGAAGAGCTAGCCGAGTGTATGCGAAGGTACTTGGCGGCCACGCAATCCCGGCTTCTAAAGGCGCTTTCCGAAAAGCCTGGGTTCAGCCGGGCCGGAACCACGATTGCGGGTATCGTACTAATGCCCCCTGACGTACTCGTGGTGTTCCATGTGGGAGATAGTCGCGTGCTCAGGGCTTCGGGCGGTTTCGTCAGGGCACTGACCGTGGACCATACCGTGCTCGGCCAGGACATCGCGTCGGGGAGGGTCAGCGAGCGCGAGGCGGCGCGAAACCCCGAGTTGTTGGGACTTACCCGGGCGCTCGGAGCCGGAGGCCGATGTGAGGTCGAACTGGGAGCCGAAAAGTCCTGGGCTCCAGGAGATCGCTTCTTTATCTGCACAGACGGCTTTCACGGGGTGGGGCGGGGCCTATCCGCGGGAGCGATACGAGAATCCCTCGCGCTCGGGCAAGAAAGCATCGAATTGGTGAAAAGGCTCGTGACGCAATCAATCGCGTTCGACGGCAGAGACAACTCTACTTTGGTCGTCGTCGATACGGGCGACGGAGGCGAAGACAATGGACGATAGGACGAGGCGGGTATCCTCGTATTTCAAAAGCAAGCAGTCCGCAAACCGAGGGGACGTCACGCGCCGAGTAGACTTGGGCAACTCGAACAGGACCAGGCGCGTGCCTATTCTAGGGGGTTCTGGGACTGAACGGGCGGGTGCTGAAGGTTCCGGCCCTGGCAGTCCAGGCGTCGGCAGTTCGGGTGCTGGCGGCTCGAGTGCCGGAAGTCACGGCGCTGAAAGCGCGGGAGGCGCGGGAAGCTCGCTGCGCCCAATCACTTCCGGCGGGCGGATAATGCCGTTGGGAGCGCTGCCGGCCGGAACTCGACTTCCAGGCGGCTGCATCGTAAAAGAGACACTGAACCCCCACGAATCCCAGCGTCCAGGGCTCTACCTTTGCAGCGCCGCCGAAGGCGACGTCATCGTCAAAATTGCGCCTACAGAGTATTCTCCCAGGCCCGATGTATGGGCTACGTTAACCAAGCTTAGGCATCCCAGTGTCTTGCGTACATACCGCACAATCGAGTCCGAGGGCCTCTACTTCGAGATTCAGGAGTACTGCGCCGGAGGCACCCTCGCGGGCTTAATCGAAAGAAGCGCCGGTGATTTTACGACCGTAACGGCGGCCTGGGTCATGGGAACCCTCATCCCCCAGGTCAACGAGGGGCTCAAATACCTTCACGACAGGGACATCGTCCACCGGGATATTAAACCATCAAACATATACCGCAAGATCGAAGGCGGAAGGGAAACCCTGGTCCTCGGAGATTTCGACGTGTCGGCGGTGCTGGACCGCGCGCGCACATCCAGAGACACCCAGCGAATGGGAGGAACCTGGTACTACACCGCTCCGGAAGCCTTCCCGCGTTTTGTGGACGAATCCGCTACTATGCAGCGCGGACGGGTGACTCGCAGCGCGGACTACTACTCTTTGGGCGTCACCATCGTGGAACTTCTTCAAGGCACGACT
>DAIRWA010000222.1:0-3230 GCA_036802545.1 Bacillota bacterium
TAATGTACCCCGTAAGGTCGGGGATCGGGTGAGTCTTGTCGTCCTCGGGCATTGTCAGAATGGGGATCTGTGTGATAGAACCGTTCCTCCCCTGTATCCTTCCGGCGCGCTCGTATATCTGAGATAAGTCAGTGTACATGTAACCGGGGTAGCCTCGGCGTCCGGGCACCTCTTTACGGGCGGCGGAAACCTCACGCAGCGCTTCCGCGTAGTTGGTCATGTCGGTCATGATAACCAGAACGTGCATGCCCTGCTCGAAAGCCAGGTATTCCGCGACCGTGAGGGCCATACGCGGGGTAGCCAGCCTCTCGATGACAGGGTCGTTTGCCAGGTTAATGAACAACACGCTCCTGTCAATGGCGCCGGTCCTGCGGAAGTCGGAAATGAAGTAGTCGGATTCCTCAAAAGTAATTCCCATAGCGGCGAACACGACGGCAAAAGGCTCCTGGGACCCCAACACCGTTGCCTGCCTCGCGATTTGAGCGGCCATCTGAGCGTGAGGCAAACCCGCCCCCGAGAAAATGGGGAGCTTCTGTCCGCGAACCAACGGGTTCATGCAGTCGATGGCAGAGATGCCGGTCTGGATGAACTCGGAAGGGTACGCCCTGGCATAGGGATTGATAGGGTTCCCGTTAATGTCCAAACGCTTGTCGGGAAGGAGCCTGGGACCGCCGTCTATTGGCTTCCCGGCACCATCAAAAACGCGCCCTAGAATGTCCGGTGACACGGGGATTTCCAAGACCTTTCCGAGAAATCGCACTTTCGACGCCGTAACGTCTAGGCCTGTGGTGCCCTCAAAAAGCTGCACAAGAGCTTTGCCCGACGAAGCCTCCAGCACTTTGCCTCGCCGGATTTCGCCGGTTACGGTCTCTATCTCCACCAGCTCATCGTAGTGGACTTCGCGCACTTGGTCCACTACCACAAGAGGGCCCGATATTTGAGTAATGGTCGTGTATTCCAGCGGCATCGCTATTCCTCCATCACAATCTCATGACTGTCAGGCACAAGACCCAACTTCTTCGTCAATGAGAGACAAGATCTTGTCGAACTCGGCGGGCCACTTGTCCTCGGGCGTAATCCTCGCCCGGGCGATTCTGTCCCGCACCGGAAGCTTTAGGAGTTCTTCGAGCCTAACCCCTCTATCAAGTGCCTCCAGGCATTTTTCGTGAAGTGTCAGGATGACTTTCATGATACCGTACTGCTTTTTCTGGGAGCAGTACGTGTCAACTTCGTGAAAAGCGCTCTGGTACAAGAAGTCCTCTCTTAAGGATTTAGATGTTTCAAGTATCATCCGCTGCCTCGGCGACAGAGAATCTAAACCGACAAGGCGGACGATCTCGTTTAACTCCTCTTCCTCCTGAAGCATGGCCATGACTCCATCGCGCATTTCCGGGAAGTCTTGGCCGGCAGTTTTTCTGAAGTATTCGTCCAGCCTATCGGTATACAGGGAGTAGCTTGTCAACCAGTTGATGGCGGGGAAGTGCTTCCTGGCCGCCAGCCTGTCATCGAGGCCCCAGAAGACCTTCACTATTCGCAAAGTCGACTGAGTAACAGGTTCAGAAAGGTCTCCTCCCGGGGGCGACACCGCTCCGATAGCGCTTAGGGCGCCCTCACGGTCTTGACTGCCAACAAGCTTGCTCTTGCCCGCTCTTTCGTAAAATTCCGCCAGACGAGAACCCAAGTAAGCCGGATAACCTTCCTCGCCCGGCATCTCTTCCAGACGACCCGACATCTCACGCAGCGCCTCGGCCCACCTGGAAGTCGAGTCAGCCATTAGTGCCACGTCATACCCCATATCTCGGTAGTACTCGGCCAGGGTAATGCCTGTATAGATCGAAGCCTCTCGGGCCGCCACAGGCATGTTCGATGTATTCGCGACCAAAATAGTCCGTTCCATCAAAGGACGTCCGGTTCTCGGGTCGTTTAGCTCTGGGAATTCTAGCAAGACGTCTGTCATCTCGTTGCCGCGCTCGCCGCAACCGATGTACACGACGATATCGGCGTTAGCCCACTTGGCCAGCTGGTGTTGTATGACCGTCTTTCCGCTGCCGAAGGGACCCGGAACGCATGCGCTGCCGCCCTTGGCTATGGGAAATAAGGCATCAATGACCCGTTGTCCTGTAACCAGCTGTTCGGATGGAGCCAGTTTCTCTTTGACGGGCCTGGATTGCCTCACAGGCCATGTCTGGAGCATCGGCACTTGCCGATCTTGCCCTTCAACCTTGAGAGTGCATATCCCCTCAACGATCGTAAAGTCGCCCTCGGCGATATGAGTAACTTGCCCTTCTCCAACGTCGGGAGGGACCATGACCCGGTGTTCCACGACTGCGGTCTCCTGCACGGTGCCGAGTACATCGCCGGCCTTAACCGTATCGCCGACCTTCGCCGTTGGAACGAAGCGCCACTTTCTCTCCCTATCCAGGCCAGGCACTTCCAAACCGCGCGTGATATAACTTCCGGCCAGTTCTTGTATGACGTTCAGAGGCCTCTGGATGCCGTCAAAGATGCCTCCCATGAGCCCGGGCCCAAGTTCAACGCTAAGGGGGAATCCGGTGGAAAGCACCTTCTCCCCGGGTCCGACGCCTGAGGTCTCCTCGTAAACCTGTATAGATGCTGTATCGCCCCTGAGTTCGATGATCTCGCCAATGACGCCATTGTCACCGACTCGCACAACGTCATACATGCGGCAACCAGCCATGCCCGAAGCTATAACCAGGGGACCGGATACCTTTTCGATCCGTCCTTCAATCTGGCCTACCGCCATGCCGCATCATTCCTCTCGCTTTGACAAGATGTTAACCCCAACGGCCCGCTCGACACGCTTGCGTAGGAGTTCCATCCCCATGCCGTGGGGATTCTTGGAGTCCGGTAAGATGGTGACTACGGGCTCCGGACTATCATAGAGGGGCGCCAGCTCCGCTTGAAGCAGAGCGGCGATATCCTCGGTTACCAACAAAATGGCGAAGTCGCCCTTCTTCACTTCTTCCAAGGCCTCTCGCGCCTCACCGGCGCTATCGGCCGCGAAAACAACAGCGCCACTAGCCTTAAAGCCGAGCACCGCGTCTCTTTGTCCAAGCACCGCGACCTTAGACATAGGGCTCACGCAACCTCTCCGATATCTCCTTGGGCGAGACCTGGGACTGTTTCCCCGAAAGGATCACCCTCAGATTTCTCGTCTCTATCTCTCGCCCGAAAACGTAGCCGTAGGCTGGTTCCGGACCCAAGGGGCT
>DAIRWA010000223.1:0-3194 GCA_036802545.1 Bacillota bacterium
GGTGGTCTTGGCCATGTTCTCACTTACTTTGATCTTCGGCTGAATGGCTCCGTCGGCGTTCTCTACAGCCACAAGTTTATACACGCCGCCAAATACCGGATCCGACTTTGCGGTGATTAAGCGTTCGCCGATGCCAAATGCGTCAACCGGCGCTCCCTGCCTCAGGAGGTCTCTGACCAGGTATTCATCCAGTGCGTTTGACGCCACGATTTGGCAGTCCGGGAACCCTGCGTCATCAAGCATAGCTCTGGCCTTCTTTGACAAGTAGGACAGATCTCCGCTGTCGATGCGGATGCCTTTCGGACGGTGTCCAGCCGGCAAAACCACCTCATTGAAAGTCTTGATGGCGTTGGGGATTCCGTACTTCAGGGTGTCGTAAGTGTCGACTAGCAGCGTGCAATCGTCGGGATAGACCCGTGCGTAGGCCCTGAATGACTCCAACTCCGACTCAAACAGTTGAACCCAACTGTGAGCCATGGTGCCCGAAAGCGGTACCCCGAACTTCTGACCCGAGAGAGTACACGAAGTGGCAACACACCCTCCGACGTAAGCTGCCCTGGCGCCCCACACTGCGGCACTTGCTCCATGGGCTCGTCTGGCGCCGAATTCGACCACGGGACGGCCCTCTGCCGCCCGGACCATCCTGTTGGCCTTCGTGGCTATAAGCGATTCGTGGTTCACACAGTTCAGAGCGACCGTCTCCACCAGTTGAGCCTGGATGATAGGCCCCCTTACGGTCATCAGCGGTTCGCCGGGAAAGACGGGGGTCCCCTCGGGCACTGCCCAGACGGTGCACTTGCTCATGTCAATATCGCGAAGATAATCCAGGAATTCGGAGCTGAACTTGCCGAGGCTCTGAAGGTACGCAAGGTCGTCCTCGGTGAAGCGGAAATCCCTAAGGATGGAAAAGAAGTGGTCGATCCCTGATAGAATCGCAAACCCTCCTCCATCAGGGTTCTTTCTATAGAACAGGTCAAAGTAGGTTATGTTATCTTCTCGGTTGTTCTGGAGATAACCCTCGGCCATTGTCAGTTCATAGAAATCCGCAATCAGTTCAGCTCTCCAAGATGAGTTCATCGGTCGAAACCTCCTATACTATAGTTGCCCGCACAATGGCTGAGCAACGTGAGGTAATTCGACGTTTGTCTCAGGGGCTCCTGTCGCAGCCGGATGTGAAACCGGACATTTGGACCGAGGTCGGCGGTGATGCCGGACAATGGACCGTAGTCAGGCTGTGGAGCGATTTGGCGTGCGTGCTAGAATACTAGAGAGACGGAGTTCGGACTCTGGCGTGATCGGTTCTTATCGTAGGAGGCATGTGCTTTCAGAGAGAAAAAAGAAGATTACTTAAAGAGAATTTACAGAACAAACCCTGATACGGGCGCATTCATAATTGAAGTTTCGGTGGATGACTACACTGACATCTTCAATGGCTGGGACCCATCCCCCGTAAGAAGAAGGGATCTAGACCCTGACCTCGTTGATTTCCTAGAACAGTGCGCGTCGGACATTCCCGTAGAGTTCCCGGTGGAGTTGCAGTTCTATGTCCCTGAAGCGAAATGTGACAAGGACAAAGAAACCCGAACCATCGAGGGCATAAAGAACAACTTCAGCTTCACCGCCCACTTTATCGGCAAAGAACTGGAAGAGATAAGGCGTAAGGTCCTGCGTTATGCCATCGCTTCTCTGGCCTTCCTATCGATTGGCTATATTTCTAGGCATTATGTGGATCCAAACATGTTTACTACCATTCTCACGGAAGGGATCTCAATCGGGGGCTGGGTATTTCTGTGGGAGGCTTTTTCCCTGTCCTTCTTTTCCGGCCAGGAAATCCACAACAGGCTGAAGGGATACAGGCGATTCCAGGAGTCCAAGATAACCTTCAACCGTTCATGAGGGGTCAACCATCCTCTCCTGTCTCATCCACAAGACGGTATCTCTGATCGTCTCGCGGATCGGCCTTGCCGAATAACCGAGTTCCCGCGCGGCCTTTGTGCTAATCACCTGCGAGTTGCTCAACAGCGCCTCAATCATGTCAGTGCTAAACATCGGTTTGCTTCCTGTTTTTATGCAATACCAGGTCAGCAAGCGAGCTGCCGCCAGCGCCAAGCGCGGCGATACACTCAGACGAGGAACAGGCCGTCCCACTATTTCAGAGACACATCTCAGGACATCGGTAACTGAAATCCACTCTCCAGCAAGGATGTACCCCTCCCCCGTCCTGCCCTTTTCGGCGGCAAGCAGGTGTCCCTCTGCGACGTCACGGACATCGACAAAGTTGTAGCCGCCCGCTACAGTTGCGGGGAGGCGCCCCTTCACAAAACTCATGATCATCTGTCCTGCCTCGGAGGGTTTGAAATCATGGGGCCCGATGACGCCTGAGGGGAAAAGGACAACCGCATCCAGACCCTGCTTAACGACGTCTAGGACCTCTAAGGTACCCTGTGCCTTAGTCTTGGAGTACTCCATCATGACTCGCGCAGGATCACATCCGACCGACTCATCAATTCCCGTACCGCGGGGCGGCTCCACAAGGGCATGGATGGACGAAGTGTAGACCAGGCGCCGGACTCCCATTCTCAGGCAAGATTCAGCCACGTTGCGAGCACCGTGGACGTTCACCTGTTCGAGGAGATCAGAGCGGCCTGGCAGCAGGCTGATTATGGAGGCAAGATGGAAGACCGTATCAGCGCCCTCGAACGCGCGGTCCAGCGTCGAGGGGTGGCGGACATCGCCCTCCACTATCTCCACGTCTAGGCCCCTGAGGGGCTCAAGGCTCTCGCCCTTTAGGACCATGGCGCGAACTGTCATTCCACGCTGCAGGAGTAATCTGACTAGGTTGTTGCCGAGATGTCCGGGAGCGCCGGTAACTACTACCATAGGATCCTCCTTGGAACCATCCTGCCCTTTCTTAAAACCCGCCGAGTCCACCGTGGATATGCCCGATCGCGACTATTCTACCACAGTTCCAGAAGGCACTTTTGTCATTTCGCGAAAGACATCTATTGTTAGAACACGGCAGGTAAATGCAAATCTCGGTAACACGGGGAAACGCCATTCCCCGACCCTCCCGAGAACATCGGACTCGGTGGCGATGGCTGCCCCAGTCCGATATGTTGACTATGGAGCATTTTCGTACATAGCGTCCATCCAATGTACCAAATTGTGCCACTGGCAGCGGGGCCGCGTTTCTT
>DAIRWA010000224.1:0-3181 GCA_036802545.1 Bacillota bacterium
TCGCGACTACCGCTCCGGTTGTGGGTGTCGCCATCACCACCGAGACGGCTGTTGCCGGGTGTGCGACTGGCGCTACCCACCTCATTGACGTTGAGTCCGCCGCTCGCTTCATGCTCGAAACAGCGAAAGACTTTACATCTGGCCGATGCTCTTTCTACGACAAAGAGGAGTATCAGAAGATCGTGTCTTTGTATGGAAGTATGAAGCGGTTCCAGCTTAAGGAATTCAGTAGCAGGTAAATCATACAAAAGAGGAGAGAAGAAAGGTGAAAAATGGCTCTAGATTGGTAATACTCCTGCTAGTTGTGTCTCTCGTCCTAGGCGTTGTAGGCTGCGCCCCGGAGAAGAAGCCTGTTGAAACCGGAGGCGAGACGCCACCGCAAGATGAAATGGCAAGTATCATCCACTTCGGGCGCGATTGGCCCACCTACTACGATCCAGGCGTTGGCAGCAGCTACACCTGCCAGGTTTCGCATGCCAACATTTACGACCCGCTGGTGTTTCCCAACATCGATGGTACAGTCGACCCTCACGTGGCTACCAGTTGGGAAGCCACTGAGGACGGACTAACGTACACCTTCAAGATCAGGCAAGACATCAAGTTCCATAGTGGAAATCTGCTGAAAGCATCTGACGTCGCTTTCAGCATGAACCGTCTTCTCACGATCGGAGAAGGCTTCTCGCACCTCTATACCGGGGTTGTAGAGGAATGCTACGCAACAGATGATGAGACGGTGGTAATGAAGCTTGCCAGCACCTTCGGTCCATTTGCGAGCACACTGACACGCTTTTTCATCCTCGAGGAGAGCGCTGTAAGGGAGCACATCGACACATCGGTAGACACTTACGGCGAATGGGGAGACTATGGTAAGAAGTGGCTTCTCGTCAATGACGCCGGCTCAGGTCCGTACAAGACAAAGGAGTTCAAACTCGAGGAATACTTGTTGGGAGAGCAGTTTACCGATTACTTTCTTGGTTTTGAGGAGAATGCCCCCAAGTACTTCAAGCTGAGCAACCTGAACGACCCAGTTGCCCAGCGTACCGCTTTCGCTAATAAGGAGCTAGAAATCTCAGGCGACAACCTGCCCCAGGAGACTTACGCGGAACTCGAAAGGATGGGAGGAGTTCCTGTAAGGAAGAGCAGCTCTGGTGGGTGGAACATGTTTCTGAACACCAAGATCGCCCCTACGGACGATGTGTATTTCCGGAAGGCGCTTGCGCACGCTTTTGACTATGGCACCTTGAGAACATCCATTATACCCGGTGCCGCCGGAGCAACTGGCCCCGTTTCCTCGGTGCTCTTTGGCAAGAACCATGATCTGCCAGGGTATGACTTCGATCTTGAAAAGGCCCGCGACATGCTGTCAAAATCTAAGTACGCGGACGACCCAAGCAAGTGGGTTGTATCTATGGCGTGGTGCGCAGAGGTACCCGAGCAGGAGAAGATTTCCCTCATGTTTCAAGCCGACCTTCAGGAGCTGGGCATCACTCTGGAGATCACCAAGACTCCCTTTTCGGTCATGACGGCAAACGCGCAAACGATCGAGACTACGCCGAATGCTTCCATCGTTCAGTGGAGCCCAAGCTTCTTTGAGGCCGGAGACGTCTTCAAGTCACGGTATCATAGCGAGTCTACCGGAGGTTGGGAGCAGATGGAATGGCTGCTCGATGATAAACTTGATGCCATGATCGATGACGCTCTCACCACTCTCGATAGCGACGAGCGCGAGAGGAAGTACCAAGAGATCGAAGCTTATATCTACGAACTATCCCCAACGATCTGGATGTGTCGTAATGACCCCAGATACGCAGTCCAGCCGTATATTGAATGGCCTATCCTTACTTACTACAAGGAAGGCACTAACGCTTTGTTGCCCGGTGGTTTCGATTTATACTTCCGCGACTGCAAGGTGTTTGTTGACAAGAAATAAGAGGTAAGTCGTTTTTTAGGAGAAGTGGAGTGGGGCTCTGCGCTGAGTCGAGGAGTTCTCAGACGAGCAACTCGTCCATGCGCGGAGCCCCTGCTTCTCAGTGGGAGGGTCGAAACATGGTTGTAGCCCTATTAAAAAGGACCAGCACATATCTTATGGTGCTCCTTGGGTTATCTGTATTGATTTTTGTGATCTCTAGAGTGGCCCCTGGCGATCCAGCTCGCATCGCTTTGGGACCTAGGGCTCCCGAGTCTACGGTACAGGCGTTAAGGGAGAAGATGAACCTAGACAAGCCCTACGCAGTTCAGTATCTATTGTGGCTTCGGGATGCCCTTCGCCTTGACTTTGGGGAGTCACTACAGACGCGAAGACCGGTCGTTCAAGATATCAAGGAACATCTCCCGGCCACGCTAGAAGTCGTGTTTATTGCAGCGGCATGGATGATCTGTTGCGGGCTTCTGCTGGGCATTTTGGCGGCCAAGTTCAACGGCACTTGGCTAGACGGCATCATCCGTGTTTTTTCGTATCTAGGAGTGGTCGCACCCGCCTTCGTTTGGGCCGTGATCCTTATGTTGGTGTTTGCATACAAGGTCCCGATCTTTCCATCGATGGGAAGGATCGGCCTATCCATGACCTCCCCAACACGGGTTACGGGCATGTATACAATCGATTACCTGCTTGCCGGAAACTTTGCGGGGTTCAAAGATGCGCTACGCCACCTGGTGCTTCCCGCAATCTCGTTGACCTTCGGGGGCATTGCCCAGTCGGCTCGTATCACCCGCGGTACTATGGTGGAGAATAGCCTAAAGGACTATATTCTGGCTCAGAGGGCCTACGGGATTCCTGAACGCAAGATGTTATTCAAGTACTGGCTTAAACCTTCGCTTATCCCCACCATCTCGGTTACATCTCTTGACATCGCGTCCATGTTTGGTGGCGCTTATCTGGTTGAGCAGATCTTTAACTATCCAGGCCTGGCACGCTACGGTATGCAGGCAGTGCTCAATAAAGATCTGAACGCCATTGCCGGTGTCGCGATGGTCCTGGGATGCGTTTTCATCATCGTCAATATCATCATTGACTTCATCATCGCGCGGCTTGATCCGAGGGTCCGCGCCTGGGGAGGCGATGCGTCGTGAGCAATGTGGAAAGCGGCACTGCGGACGGGAAGACTGTGGAAAAGAATAGATTTCTAGGACTAAAGCGCGCTTGGTATAAGTTCTCGAAATCTATTCTTTTCCACAGTCTTCC
>DAIRWA010000225.1:0-3169 GCA_036802545.1 Bacillota bacterium
GCTTAAAAAAGGCCTTGACCGGCCCTATCTGGGAGATCATCGTCAAAATCAGCAAAGCGTAGTACGGCACAAGGGCGATGTGAAGCGATAGGCGGTCCCGGCCATGGTTTCCGGTCCGAAGGCCGTCCGCCTTGACGGCAGCTCTGTTGTCCCCAGATACTTGGACCTTTGGCCCATCGGCATCGCTGTCCCGCGCCGCGTCGTTTGACTCCCGCGGCGTTGAGCTATGCCCTGTCCTAGCTCGCGGAGCTAACACCGCAATCAGCAGGACGCCGACCAGCGACCCTAATAACCCAGCCACCTGGCCCGAGCCGGTGCGGGCTACCAGCCACTGGACCACTCCCATCGCAGTGCCGATGACTAGGATCTTCCCAAAGCTATCGCGCACGCCTTTCCATCCCTCAATAATGTGGGCCAAGGCTAACCCCGTCAGGACGGTTGGGACGATAAACGTGAGGCCGACCCAGTGTCCGAGGATTTCCGGCGCTATTCTGGTGGACAACCCCAGAGTATAGAACGAAGAGCCCATAGATCCGAAAGTGATTGACCAAGCATGTCCAACTAGAGCTCCAGCCGCGGCCACCACCGGTTCGAATCCCGCCGCTATCATCAGAGGCGCGCATACCGCCACCGGCACGCCAAATCCCGCGACCGCCTGTATCACTCCTGAAAGACACCAGCCGATTAGGAGCCCGAGCATGAGCTTGTCCGACGACAGAGTAGCCATCCACCTGGATATCACCGGCACGCTTCCAGTCTCGTCAACCAGTTGAAACATGAACGAAGAAGACCATATGATGAGCACCACAAATAGGGTGAGGCTTACTCCTTTGGCCGAAGCATAGGCCAGCAATTCGGGATATGCTCCGAAGGATATCCAAGCTACCGCGACAGCGACTAACCACGCCGTCACACCCGCGGTCCTTGCTTTCCACTTTAGACCCAGCATAGTAACTAAGAGCACAAACAAAGGACAACAGGCTAGAAGCCAACGCAACATGACGGCCATCCTCCAAGTTCAGCGGCATCGCTTAATCGTTTAACAGCATCGTATAGCGTATCCTAATATGCTTCCAGAAAGGCGTGCCAAGATCCTGCACAAGACCATACTAATAGCTACCTGGAGGTGCCTCCAGTCGCCTATCCGATACGTGCCTGTTCCAGTCGCTTGTCAACCTCAAGCACCTTGGCCTGTTCGGATTCCCACCACAGAGCGCTCCTTTGCGCATCGAGCTCGGCGACAGTTTTCCCTTGCTGCTCCACCCACGTGTAGTACTTCAAGTTGAACCAGCGATCCCGGTTTAGCACAGTCCCTTCTTGGACGAAATCAGTTGCGGCGTCGTGGAAAATGCCTAGACGAAGCCCGGATTTTGCGTCATCCAAGCGTCCAAAGCGCTGTTCCATGTCGGTCATGATCGACCGGTATCTATCAATGCCGTCAGTCAGCACGGTCACGATGACGTCCGTCGAGTCCATCCTGTAGAACTTGGCCGTCTTGATGGCCCCCAGCAGGTTGCAAACCCCAGAAATGCCAAAGGCGGTCGAGAACCGTTCAACCAGTTCCACCCCTAGCCCTGCCTTTCCAACTAGATAGTCCATACCTTCCGGCTGGGTCAGAAGCTGCAGCCCCATCTTGCTCTTCATATCATCAACGCATATGAGGGCATCCATGTTCATCACGTTATGTATCCAGGTAACGTGCTTGTCGCCGATGCCCTGTATATCGTGGTCCCCGTACCCGTTGTTGTAAAGAGTCGGACACTGGATGGGCTCTAGGCCAATCGTTTTGGCCTCCGGGCAGGCTTGCTTGACACGATCTCCGGCCGCGATGGTACCCGATGATCCCATAGCTGACACGAAAGCCGAGCATCGCCCCTTGCCAATCCCGGCCCGCTCAAGATCTCTCACCAGTTCCATGACGGTGTTGCCAGTGACGTAATAGTGAAAACGATAGTTGGCCATTACCTCGAATTGATTGAGTATCCGAACGCGAGGGTCTTTACGGAGTTCGTTACACTTGTCGTAGATTTCTTTGACGCTAGACTCACAACCTGTGGTCTTTATGTACTTGGCTCCATATGATTCAATTTTCTCAAATCGTTCGCGGCTCATAAGCTCCGGAAGAACTACCAGGGTTTCGTATCCCATTCGCGGTCCGACCCAAGCTCCGCCGATACCGTAATTGCCGGTTGAAGGAAACACCAGGACGCTTTGGCCCGGCGTAATGCCCCCGTCGAGCTGGGCCTCCATGGTAACCGAGTAGGTAGCTCCTACTTTGTGGGACCCGGTCGGAAGATCCACGCCCACCAAAGCGACTATGGTGGCGTCTACACCGGTCAGTTCCTTGGGAAGAACTAGGTAGCGGATTTGGTCGAGTTCATCTTTCCAGCTTATGTTGTACAAGTTGATGGGATCGAGGGGCAGAGACCGAAATGCCTCAGTCGCCTTCTTCCGAATAGAGCCGTCAATCTTGTCGGGGTTTAGCATCTCTTCATATGTCGGTCCCCAAGTGAGTCTGGAACTCATGTCAGCACCTCCGAGGTTGCATTTTGCAGGCAGTAAGTCGTGCCTCACAGGCCCAATATTCTCCATCCTTTGTAAGAACACCTCCGCTGTCGGCCGCGGAAGTAATGGACACTGCGAACCCGCAATGGGTGAAAAGCGAGCAGTGACCAAAACCTACCTCCGGGATGACTCGACTTCGTAAGGCACGGACACATCAACCCCTGAAAGAAGTAAGAAGTGGACATAGACCCTCTGAGTAGCCCGACTTCGATTCAATCGAAATCGAACACCATGCGATTTTCAAAATTTAAACACACGTAGCTGGCTTTTTGACCAGAACATGCCAGCATAGCGTTTCGCGAAGGGAACATAATAAGTTTCGGAAAATGAAAAAGGAGGTGAGTCATAGTGGGTACTGGACAAAAGAGAAACACAGCAGTAGTGCCTCAGGCCAGAGCCGCTCTAGACGCCTTCAGGAATGAAGTCGCGAACGAGCTGCAGATCAACCCGCCTGCAGGTTACTGGGGTGATATTCCGTCCCGGACCTGCGGTGCCGTTGGTGGTCACATGGTTAGACGTATGATAGAGATCGCTGAGAAGAGCCTTAGCGGTGGCAGCTTCCCCGCTGCGGGAAGGAGCCAGTAGCAACACGGTAGTCTCCGGC
>DAIRWA010000226.1:0-3163 GCA_036802545.1 Bacillota bacterium
AGCAGTACCTGCCCAGGGGCTCCAAGGACCCCATTCCTGACGGTCAGGTAGGGTCTGTCCTCGCACTGAGCGACAAGATGGATACTCTGGCGGTGGCCCTCTCTCTCGGGGTTGAAGTATCGGGCTCCCAAGACCCCATGGGACTGAGGCGCGCGGCGTTGGGAGTTGTGGGCATCTTGTCGGGCCGAGGATACGATGTTGACCTGGATTCGCTTCTAGAGATGCCGCTGGAACTGGCTTCCAAAGCGGTCTTGGAACCTGCCGAAAACGCCCGTGAGAAGCTCTCGGCCTTCTTGGTCAGCCGCATTGAGACGGGTCTTTTGGAGAAAGGATATTCTCCGGGCATTGTAAGGGCAGTTTTGGGAGGAAAGGAGCGGCGCGTGCCGCGCATCCCGTTTATGGCCGAGGCCCTGCATTCAGTGTCTCGCACTTCAGAACTGGAGGATGTGGTTATCGGTTGGCGCCGCACGAGTGTGTTGGGTAAAGCGTCCTCGTCCAGACAGGTGTCGCCTGAGCTTCTGCAGGAAGAAGCTGAAGAGGACCTCTACCTGATTGTCAACCAGCAGAGGGAACGGGCCGATGAGCTGTTCCAAGGGCAGCAATACAAGGATTACCTGCTGCTTCTGGCTAGTCTGCGGCGACCTATCGATGAGTGTTTGGATCAGGTGCTTATCATGGCCGAGGATCCTTCGGTAAAAGCAAATCGCTTGGCATTGTTGGGCACTGTATCCGACCTGTTCACTGGATTTGCGGATTTCTCTCATGTACTTTCTCTGGTGTAGCTCGGTATTGTGGTGGCTAGTTTACGTAATCAGCTCTCATTTGCCGGTGGGCAAGGGTTCGGCGAAACCCTTGCTCCCCGGAAAGCGTTTTGCGGAATCCTTGCTCCGTGGCAAGGGTTCTGCTGGATCCTTGCTCCCCAGTAAGTGTTTCGCAGAGCCCGTCAGCTTCAGGCGATTGAACGGGCAAGGCATTGTGGTTAGAATATGAAAGGCGTCTTTTTGGATTGTGGCATTACTGCCAGTGATTGGTCTCAGGCGTTTCGAGTCTTAGCACTACATTTTACATAGGGGGCGACAGCGTGGGATCTAAGTTGGTCTACTGGTTCAGAGAAGGTTCCGAAAACATGAGGCCTCTTCTAGGAGGAAAGGGTGCCGGCTTAAGCGAGATGACCCGCATAGGGTTGCCGGTTCCGCAAGGGTTTACGATTACCACTGAAGCATGCATTTCCTACTACAAGCTCGGGGAGAAGATGCCGAACGGTCTCAAGGAGGAGATTGCGCGCTACGTGCGTGAGTTTGAGAAGGAGACCGGCAAGACTTTCGGCGGCTCCAAGAACCCGCTTCTGGTCTCAGTCAGGTCGGGCGCCGTCGTCAGCATGCCCGGCATGATGGACACCGTCCTGAACCTCGGCCTAAACGACCAGAGCGTCATGGGGCTATACGACGCCACCGGCGATATGAGGTTCGCTTTGGACTGCCACAGGCGTTTCATCCAGATGTTCGGGAACGTCGTGCTTGAACTGGAACACGACGATTTCGAGCATGTACTGACAAGCGTCCGTGAGTCCGAGGGCGCCAAGTTCGACAACGAGATATCACCGGAAGGCCTAAAGAAGGTTATCGCGGGCTACCGCAAGATCGTGGCGGAGAAGGCCGGGCAGCCTTTCCCCGAAGATCCCATGGAGCAGCTGTACATGGCCGTTTTGGCCGTTTTCCGTTCCTGGAACACCGAACGGGCCATCTTGTACCGCAAGATCAACAAGATCCCCGATGATCTAGGCACCGCGGTTAACGTCCAGATGATGGTTTTCGGCAATATGGGTATGGATTCGGGCACGGGCGTTATGTTTACCCGTAACCCCTCAACCGGGGAGAACGTTCTGTACGGTGAGTATCTCATCAACGCGCAGGGTGAGGACGTGGTTGCCGGTATCCGCACCCCCAAGCCTATCGCTGAGATGGCAGATGAGATGCCCGAGAGTTTTCTTCAGCTCAAGCAAGTCGCCAAGAAACTTGAGGCCCATTATAGAGACATGCAGGACATTGAGTTCACCATTGAGCACAAGAAGCTCTACATCTTGCAGACCAGGAACGGCAAGAGGACCGCTCTGGCTTCCATGGAGATCGCCAGGCAGCTGGTAAAAGAGGGCGTCATCGACAAGAAAGAAGCCGTAAAGAGAGTCAAGCCCGAAGAAGTCTCCAGGCTTCTGCACAGAGGCATCGATCCGACGGCCAAGAATCAGCTTCTGGCAAAGGGTCTTCCCGCTTCGCCGGGCGCTGCCGTGGGAACGCTGATATTTGACTCGGCTCTCGCCGGGGAGATGGGCGAGAGAGGCGAGAAAGTGATTTTGGCGAGGCCCGAGACCAAGCCCGACGATATGGCCGGAATTGCGTATGCACAGGGAATCCTTACGTCGCGAGGCGGCATGACCTGTCACGCGGCGGTCGTCGCACGCGGAATGGGCAAGCCCGCTATCGTCGGTTGCGAAGCGATGCATCTGGATATGGAGAAGAAATTGGCGAAATTCGGTGACGTTCAGCTCAAAGAGGGCGACTACCTTTCAATAGACGGCGCCACGGGAAGCGTCTACATGGGAGAAATCCGATTGGTGGAGCCGGAGTTGGGCGAAGCTTTTCAGGAGATCCTTGATTGGGCCGACGAAATGCGCACCCTAGGCGTAAAGGCAAACGCAGACACTCCCGCGGATGCCACAAAAGCGAGAGAATTGGGCGCTACCGGCATAGGGCTATGCAGAACGGAGCACATGTTCATGCAGGCTGACAGGCTGCCGGCCGTTCAGGAGATGATCATGGCGGAATCTGAGGCCGAAAGGCGCGTCGCATTGAACAAGCTCCTACCCATCCAGCGAGACGACTTCTATGGGATCCTGAAGGCCATGCACGGGTACGCCGTTACCATCCGTCTGCTGGACCCGCCCTTGCACGAATTTTTGCCCAACACTGAGGACCTGGTAGTCAAGCTGATCAAGATGAGGGCCGAGAATGCCCCGGCCGAGGAGATCGCTCGCGACGAGGAACTCCTAAGCCAGGCTCGTAACCTTCACGAATCCAACCCGATGATGGGGCTTCGCGGCTGCCGCCTAGGCATCCTATGGCCCGAGATTTACGAGATGCAGCGCCTCTTCAGCTCAGCGCCTCTT
>DAIRWA010000227.1:0-3158 GCA_036802545.1 Bacillota bacterium
AAACAAACCAAAGAGGTTCAACTTCAGACTGACCATCCACCCGGACGTAGTCGTCAGTTCCTAACATCTCGGCCTCGTCGCACTTCGGTCTGTAACCCGATTGAAGCCCTGCGTGTCCCTAGCAAGTTTTAGGTGGGGTATTCTCTTGCCTTCCGCTGTCTGACGCAGCGCTTGCCCGATCCCGTGATCTAACTGCCCGTTGCCCTTGAATTTCCATCAAAATGCCGAAGGCATACTACTACCGGAGGTGCGGTCAATGAACAGCTTTTCCGTAGCCTCAGGAAGGGCACTCAACTCCATCAGGCACCTCGTCACTCAGGAGATCCGTGCCTGGGAGGCCCGAGGAGTTCGAATCAGCGTAAAGGAAAGTCAAGCCGGGGAAATGCTCGTCTTACGTTGTGAGGTTCCCAGGAATCGGGAACTCGAGCCTTATGAGATACTTCAAACCATAAAAGCTTCCGTGGCAAACGGGTTGTCCCATATCATAGTCGATGAATATGAGAGACTCCTAGTGGTTCGGCTGATTGACGACAACTACGCGTACTTGTCCACCGTAGACCGGGAAATCTTGAAGCGCAAGGCCATGTCAAAGTTGGCCGGACTAGACGGCGCGTCGGGCATTGGCCGTTCAAGCCAGAGGAAGAGTCGGGTATGGGCGAAGCTGGCCGAGTATCTGGAACTCGAGGATCAAATCGTGTTAGAAGGCTTTATCACCTTCCGGTTGAAAGAATACCTGGGGGACCTTTTCGACGCTGTTGAGGAGACCGTTGAGGACTATCTGACGGAAAGAGAGTATAGGGAGTTCTTAAGACTGCTCCGCCACTTCATGTCGAGACAGAAGGAGTCCACCTACCAGGTCAACATCATCAGGGACAAAAATCGATACCAGGTGCTCGACGAGAAGATGAAGCCTGTCTCAGGAGAAGTCGGGCGATTCCTGGATAGGCCCCCGAAGGGGATAGACTTAGGCGTCGACGACCTAATCGTAAGCGCCGTGGTAACTCTGGCTCCCGAAATGGTGGTATGGCACGGCAAAGTCGACGATTCTCCGTGCCACGATCTAATACGTGACTTGTTTGAGGGGCGCCTTAGCGTCTGCCCCGGATGTCCGCTGGACTCGGGCGGATCCCCGGTGGTATAATGCGTCGAAATCACATACTGGCTATGAAGAGGACATTACCGCAAGGTTTCCGGAGAAGAGAGGGAAGGCCAAGGCTGAAAGCCTCCCGCGGCTAAACCTTATGGGAACACCCCCTCGGAGCCTCCGGCAGATGCCCTCGATGGGATAATGTCGGCGCGAAAAGCGCGATACAGCAGTACGAGGATCGGATAATCCGGTCGCTTAGGGTGGAATCGCGGAAACCCTGCCCCTGTCGGGCGGTTTTTTTATGTTTGGCCGAGGACTATCGGTGACTAAGGAGGAACGAGTGAATGGCTGAAAACCAAAATGAAGTGCGGGTATCGTGGGGAGAAACGTGTGTCCGTGTTCCCAGAGAAGGCACTTATCTAGACGCGAAAAAGGCCTTGTCGTGGAAGAACGATGTCCTCATGGTTTTGTCGAGAGAAGAACCGAGAGAGCTCAGAAGCGAGATCCAAGGGGACTGCGATGTCATCCCTTTGACTTTCGACGATGAACGCGCGCGTTGGGCGCTAAGGCATACGGCGGCTCACGTGCTTGCTCAGGCCGTGAAGCGGCTGTACCCCGGGGTTCGCTTGGGCATAGGCCCGGCTATTGATGACGGCTTCTACTACGATTTCGATCTAGAAAGCCCGTTCGTCCCTGAGGACCTAGAGAAAATCGAGTCTGAGATAAAGAAGATCATCTCAGAGAACATCCCGGTAGTTCGCCAGGAAGTAGACAGGGAAACGGCTAAGAAGATGTTTCAGGATATGGGCGAGCCCTACAAGGTGGAGTTGATAGACGAACTACCTGAGGGTTCAGCCATTTCTCTCTACAGACAAGGGGATTTTGTCGACCTTTGCGCCGGACCTCACGTCCCTTCCACCGGATATCTGAAGGCCGTAAAGCTCCTGAGTTTCGCGGGAGCCTACTGGCGCGGTGACGAGAAGAGACCAATGCTTCAGCGCATCTACGGCACTGCTTTCATGAGCCGGGACGACCTAAAGCAGTATCTAGACAAGCTGGAAGAGATTAAGAAGAGAGACCACCGCAGACTAGCCAGGGATCTGGACCTGTTTAGCATCCAGGAGGAAGGCGGCCCGGGGCTGGTATACTGGCATGCTAAGGGTGCTTTGATCCGTGAGCTCATTGAAGATTTTTGGCGAAAAGAGCATCGCAAGAGAGGATACGACATAGTCTACTCTCCCCATATCGCTAAGTTGGATCTTTGGAAGAAGTCGGGACACTGGAATTGGTACAAGGAGAGTATGTACGCTCCCATGGCCATAGAAGAAGTTGAGTACATGCTGAAACCAATGAACTGCCCCTTCCACATCCTGATGTTCAAGAACCAGACCCGAAGCTATAGGGAACTCCCGATGCGCATGGGTGAGCTGGGGACGGTTTATCGGTACGAGCGTTCAGGTGTGCTTCACGGGGCTCTGCGTGTCAGAGGCTTCACCCAGGATGACGCCCACATCTTCTGCACTCGAGAACAGCTGGAAGATGAGCTTGTGGAGGTGCTGGAGCTGGCCCAGTTCATGCTCGCGACATTCGGCTACAAAGAGTACGAGTGCATGCTCTCTATCAGAGATCCGGAGAACAAGTCCAAGTACGTGGGAGACGATGACAGCTGGACTTTAGCCCAGAGTGCGTTGGAGCAGGCTCTCAAGAGAAAAGAGCTTCCTTATGCGGTGGATGAAGGCGAAGCCAAGTTCTACGGCCCGGCCATCGACATCAAGATCAAGGATGCCCTCGGGCGTCTTTGGCAGGGGCCGACCGTCCAGGTAGACTTCAACAATCCTGAGCGCTTCGATGTGGTCTATGTCGGAGAAGATGGGTTGAGGCATCAGCCGGTCATGATCCACAGGACGGTCTTAGGCAGCATGGAGCGGTTCGTCGCGGGTTTGGTGGAACACTATGGAGGCGCTTTTCCATTGTGGTTGTCTCCGACGCAGGTGACGGTGATTCCCGTCTCCGATAAGATGGCCGATTACGCCGAAAAGGTAGCCGCCGCGTTGCGGGACGAGGGTTTCCG
>DAIRWA010000228.1:0-3155 GCA_036802545.1 Bacillota bacterium
GAACGGAAGTCGGGTCTTCATTTTGGCTTGAGCTTCATCCTCATGATCAAGAGCCCCAACCATTACCATCGCGACCCACTCACGACTGGCCGCCGCTTGCGGGTTAATCTCTGATAGACGGACCCAACCCTGATCGACAGCTATAAGAACGTATCCCAGAGCCCAATTGGCCGATTTGGGAACCTTGGGAAGTGACTTCCCGTTTGAGTTGAAATAACCGTGATCGTCATCGTCAAAACTGATGTACAGCGAGCCATACAACTTGACTAGGTCTTGAGCTTCATCTTCGAGGTCAAAAGCCCTGACCATCATCGCTAACGCTTCGGCCTGCTTAACTGCTTGGTTTGGTCTAAACTCGTTTCCCTCGTACCCATTGATGATTCCGAGGCCACGCATCTTAGCGATGCATTCGATTGCCCAAGAAGCGTCATCCCAGTCTTGAAACCGGAGATTATCCTGCTTCTTGATGTTCTTGGCAACCTTCTCGAGGAACTTGTCGGCGTTCTTAAGCCTTCCCCATCCGTTTCCTGTCTTCGCATACGTGGCAGCCGGCACTGCCGCAATCATGGCAAACGCCAAGACCAGCGCGGCCACGGACATCGCCGTCCTGCGATTCAGGATTCGCCTTGCGCAGTTCTTCAACAACTTCCATCGCCCCCTGCGATCTTTTCATTGGTAAGGCGGTAGCAGCCGTCTCCCGCCTTAGCTGTGTTCACACCCACACAATCGAAGACCATCCTGCGAATCTGGGAGCGGCCCAGATATCTTGTTCACTAGAATTGGACGACGCAGGTTACTTCTTGTTCCAGTTCTGCTAGGTAATTGTTGAGGCAAGAAATGCGCCAAGGAATGGGAAACGTATGCGAGGAGCTGGAATAAGCTGCCGTCTTGGGTGCCGGCCGATCTGGATCGACGAATGGCGAGCCATTGGAGACCATAGCGCGAAGTGCAATGGTCTCATGGACAGAGCACAGTCAAGTAGGCCACGCGGACAAAATCGAAGGATGCTAACATAATTTACCATATCCTTTCTCAGCGTGTCTGTCTTGGACGTCGGGCGGTTAAGAGCTACGGGGATACCGGACACGTGGACTTGGATCGACTGCGATAGCGGACCTGTGGACCGGGGTTGTCGGCGACAGCGGACGTGCGAGCCGGGGTTGTCGGCGACAGCGGGACATCTGGACTGGATCGATGGCAATAGCGGCTACGTAAGCCAGTGTCGACTGCGAAACAATAAGATCAATGGCGACGGACGACGTTGGTGATAAACCAAGGTATCTGGCGGACCCCTACCAGGAGCATGACGGCAACTGAAGCGATGACTGTCAATAAAGGGACCGAGCGGAAGTACATCAGCGACAACCCCAGGGGGAAACCGACCACTCCGATGGCGGGCACCCATCTCTTGCGAAGGCCGCATAGCACGCCGACCAGGTACGCCGGAAGCATCTCTCGCCATGCAAGGAACAACAAAATCCCTGTGGCGCAGGCGAAGCCTCGCCCACCTTTAAATCCGGTGAAAACTGGCCAGTTGTGGCCAATGACGGGGCTACAGGCCACAGCAATGAACCAAAAGCCCTGCAAGTCCGCCTTCTGCGCCAATGCGACCGGGATTACGCCTTTTATTATGTCAAACAGGATGGTAGAGACGCCCGCTATAGGCCCAGCTAATCGCCATACTCCGGAACCTCCCGGATTGTCGCCAAGTTCCCAGGGGGATTTTCCCGTCTTCCTTCTCACAATCCATACCGCCGGTAGAACGGACCCCAACAGGTAACCGCCGACGGTCAATGTGAATCCCACCTGAACCACCTCGCTGTCCTAGCTTCTAGCGTCCCCTAAGACAGTCTACGCCCGTCTCTAGATCTATTTGAGTAGACTGCACTTTCGTCTGATCGGTAAGTCACTAGCGGGAGAATGACGTGTTCGAGGTTTCTCTCTCCGCTGTCTTCTGGATCCTCGTCGCGTAGACCGCCTCTTTCGTCCCGTTAATCGGTCACGACTGGGGGGAAGATCCGGTCCCCCGCAACTTTTCCCGCTTCGCAGACTCACCAACTCGAAGGAATCCTCGCGAAGGACTATCTGGCTTCGGTACAGAAACGATAACTGTGACGACAAAGGTTTATCGAATAAGGAGCTGTCAAACATGACCGATGCGACCAACAAGACCAACACGACAGATGAGGCCGACGTGACCGGCACTGCTACAGCCACAAAAAAGCGCTTCTACATACCGGAGATGACGTGGCCCGAAGTCCAAGCTGCGTTGCCCCTGGTTAAGATGGCTATCATCCCGGTTGGGTCCAACGAGCAACATGGCCCTCACGGGACCTTTCAGTTCGATACGGCCTGTGCCAGGGAGTTCTCCCTGAGGCTCGGCGCACGGCTTTATCCGAAGGCACTAGTCGCGCCAGCCATCCCCATCGGAATCTCAGGCCACCATATGCGTTTCCCCGGCACAATCACCTTCAGAGCCGAGACTTTGGTTCAAATCCTCATGGAGACTGTATCATCGCTGGTCCAACACGGCATAAAGAAGTTTCTGTTTGTCAACGGCCATGGCGGCAACTCCCCGGCGCTTACTATAGCCGCCAACAGAATCAAACAAGAGTTGGGGTATGAAGCGATGTGGGGGACCCTTCCCTACAGCGCAGTAGGAGACCTCGCCAGCCAACATACGAAGTCGCCGGTAACTGGGCATTCGTGCGAAAACGAAGTCTCCATCCTGCTAGCGCTCATGCCTGAAGCAGTTCGAAGAGAGGCACTGACCCCGGGCAAGCTCCAGCCGCGGGTCTTGGAGGAACTGGCCAGACCGAGCGACCACGTACAGTTGCAGCGGGGTAGCTTCTTCGATGAAACCACCGAAAATGGGGCGCTGGGAGACGCGACCCAAGCATCGGCGGAACTGGGAAATCTATATGTGGAGACTGCTTTGGACCGCCTCGTGCCACGCATGCGTAGGTTTATGGAGGACTAACGGTCGGATTCCCAGACATAAAGTCAACAGATGCAGGCCGGCCTGGGCTGACACCACATGTGCAGGTCGGCCTCGACCAAGTGTCCACGCGCATCGCCTAGTTCTCGGACCTTGTTTCGATTTCAGGCACCCTCGCGCGGAGGATGCCCGCCCCTGCTCCTCATCACGGGGAGCC
>DAIRWA010000229.1:0-3143 GCA_036802545.1 Bacillota bacterium
GACCCTGCGCCCGGTTGAGGGCCCGGGCACCATTTCGGACGCCGTCAGCTTCTTGTATACGGTGGGGGATGAGCACCTGGACGCCGGCGAGATCATAGTCAACGTAAACGACATCACAGGTGCCGTCGACTTGTCAGGGAAGGAGCAGGAGGGGCCCGAGAGCGGCAGTGCTTGGGGGCCGCCGCTGTCCTTTGACCCGGATAACCCGGAGCGGACGCTCCTTTACTGCGCAGAGCCGTCGGTCACGCTCGATCAAGGGACAAGCAGTACCGCGGAGGCGACCGTCTCCATACCGCTGAAGCGGTCGGCCAATCTGAGCAACTGGCTTGTGGATTCGTCCAGGCTGGGCGATGGAAGCGTCTCCACAGCCATCAAAGCCAGAGCCATCACCGCCGCAGGCATTGTGGACATTCCGCTCACCGTAGAGACCGATGCCATCTCTGCCACCGGATTGACGGGCTCTTTCACCGCGCCTGAAAACAAAACGGGCCAGAACCAACTCTATGCGCTGGAAATCTACTTGGATGCGAATGGCGACGGCAGCTTTTCTGTAGTCTACGGGCTGGCCACCGTCTATGTCGTTCCGCCGCTGATCATCATCGCCGACGAAACTGATCTGGCACTTGACTATGCCAACTGGCCACCCGGAGACAGCGTTTTCGCCGACACAGGCAGGTCTCTCTCTTTGGGCTACATCCTCAGCGTGGACGCCACATGGCAGGGCACCGATTACTTCGCCTGGTCCAGCGGCAATGAGGAGATCGCCGAGATTGATGCCGCCGGCAACATTACGCTGATTGGCGCGGCAGGGACGGTCGAGTTTACTCTCACGGTCACAAACCCGTTGTCCGATGACGCGATCCGATTTGAGAGCCGTACCCTTACAGTGCGTGAGGCGGAGGGCGCCTACCTGTATGTGCCGGATGCCCTGAAGAACCTGGACATTTTAAGAGGTAATGCCGCGAAGGTCAGTTTCTCCTCCAATCTGGCCTACTGGAACGATACCTTCGGGGGCGCAGGCACGGAAACCGCTTATACCTTCGCTCTTTACGCGGCGTATTATGACGGCGACGTGATGAAGAAGGGCAGCCAGCTTTCGGTGTGGACGATAAGTTCCACGGCGGCATCTCCGGTTACTTCTTTCACTGTGCCCGGGGAGCTCCTAACAGACACCACGGCAAAGGGCCGGTACGGATACATACTCGAGGTCAACGCGCAGGATCTGCAGTCCGGGGTTACCTGTGCCGACGAGGCCAACATCAGGGTGCGCGCGCTTCCGGCAGTGGCGGCGCTGGTCCGACCGGAGAACAGCTTCCTCACGGACAGTATGGATATCTTTGGCCTGAGTTTTGACATCAAGAACAGGGAAATAGGAACCGAGTTCTTGCTCACCGTAACGAAGAACAGCCAGAGCGAGCCCGTGCTATCCGTAACCGGACCTGAATACATCGGCCAGACGCTCACCGTGGATATCGACAGCGTCGACGGAGGTCGCCTGTTAGATGTCTACACGATATCCCTGAAGGCGAAGAACGGGTCCGACGAAGTCTGGTCCTACGATTCCTACTTCGTCTATGTCTACAATGCCCACGCGATGAGACTGCTCTTGAACGGTCTCCCGGCCCCGGGCACGCTGACGATGAAGTCCAACTTTGAGGATGGCCAGGTCCTTTACGGCACCCATCTTCTTATGCAGAGCCGGTGGAGCCTCGGGTTGTCTGAACTCGTGAGCGTTGACGGAAAGTCTTACCCATGGAGCGCCATAGCCGACCGGGTCACTTGGCGTGTGGACGGAGAGAGCGTCTCTCTTTGGTACGGGTCTGGCGGTGATACCCGGCGGATCGGCGATGACTACAATCACGTGCTCTTGCCGGGGACTGTCCTGATGCTTCGCGGAGACGGAGCAGGCAGCTCCGTTGTCACCGCCGCCCACACTCTTACCGGGATGACCGCCTCAATGGACGTCACGGTGAAACCTTTGAATGACAAACTGTACCTGTTCCGAACCTATCCCCCGGTGCCTTGCGAAGTGGTCTATACCAACGGAGAAAACGTAGAGAAGACCCTTAGCGCCCCATCTGGGGAAGTGGGCGTCTACGAGGAAAGCGGCATCGCCGGGGACGTAGTCGTTTACCCAACCGCCGAAGCCGAGATGGTCTACGATTTTGCCGTGCTTAAGCACGGAGAGCTAATGGCCAATCAAGGAAGCTCGGGCACCTTCGACCTGTACCCGATGAACACCGTGAAGTTGCCCCGCCTAAACTACAACGTCTCCTTGCAGCTTTTCGACGAGACAAGCGGCAAGCCTTATGCCGGCGACGTTGTTATCCGGGGCGGTGTGTACCTAAACGGCGTCTATCAGCAGGCGACCACTATCAACGACAAGAGGGGGGACGCCGATCAGACGGTCTCCCCGGAACTCTCCCCTGACGGAGCCGGCAGGTATCACCTCGCTTTTCGCCCGGCGGACTTCACCGACAAGCTCCGGGCCTCGGACGAGCTTCAGTACGTAATCGAGGTTGGCTTTCCCGACAACTCGCACCTGACCCGGTATCTCAAGGTGGAAAACGACGCGATTCGAACTGCGAAGTCGTCCCCTCTAGGCGTCTCCTTGAGCGCGGGCATACGGGCCCTGGATGCCTCGGCCATCCAAAACCAGGCGGTCGTGCTGTCAGAGACCCTAACCGTTGACGGCGAGGAAAGACCCATGTCCGAGTTGCTCCATCTTGAGGCAATACCCGAAGAAGCCACTCTGGAACTGACGGCTATGATACCGGGTGATTCGCAACTCTTTTATCGGCTTCACATGCGAGACTTCAGCGGATCCTCCGGCGTAGCTGACGTCGTACACGCGTACCCCTTTTCGGATACGCTTACGTTGCACTTTTCATTGGACGTGCGGAGCGCTCTGTGGTACGCGGTTGAAGAAAACCGTGTTAAGCCGGGAGAAAGGATAGACTTCTACCCCGTTATCCGGAGTACCGATGGAAGCTACGAAGTGAGGCTCTCCAAACCCATTCGTGTGCTAAACCTTATGGGGATTCCCAAGATGAGCTCTCTCCGGTACGGCGAGACAGACTACACCGAAATCCTCGGGCTCATTACCGACATGTCATCTAGCTCCGGGAACCTAACTTTTTCCG
>DAIRWA010000230.1:0-3138 GCA_036802545.1 Bacillota bacterium
GCCGATAATCCTGCCGGTAACGGAGAGGAACAGACTCCGGTGGTTATCGTGCGGCGTGAGAGTCAGGCCAAGCCGGTGTCAGTAGTGGCTGAAGAAAGCGAACACTGAAGATCACAGCGGGTGACTAGGCGCGGTGACTTCTGGTCATCGAGGACGGCCGTAATGGGCCAGTGCTTGCTTAGAGCGCAAGCTAACGTTGTACGTCGAGTAGCTGCCCCGGTCATCATTGTCTAGGCTGTGAGCGGGGGTTCAGACACTGGCCGAGCGCGGACCCAGTTCCGGCAGTTCATCAGATCGGGCTGGACACGCCGGTTCCGCCAGTGTAAGACAGACCGTAATCACCCACTACGATGTCCGTCAGATCGGGGCACAGCCCCAAGGCTCGAAAACAGGGCCGTATCTTGCACGATTCTGAAGGAATCGTAGTGAGCGATGTAGAAATCTAAACACGTTGAGGAGTTCCTTGTTGAGTCGTAACGAAGAGACAAGCGACGCCTCAAAGTGGTATGGTAGTGAGGCAACAAGCGCCAAGTGATGTTCCCAGTGGCAAGTGGCAAAAAAATCGAATAGCGCGCGGATGATGGTCGCGGGAGAGCCCCGGGGAAGCCGGGCACCGAAGGAGAAAGGGCCGGAGGGCTGGCCTGAACCTCTCAGGTAAAAACACCGTTGCCGGACGCATCTCTGGAGAGCTGGCAGTGCGTCTCAAAGACCACTTCCGGCACCAACGGGGAAAACTTTCCTGTGGCTATGGGTGTTTACACAGGCGGGGAATCTCTCAGGTAAAAAGGACAGGGGCAGGGACGGACTCCCTGCCCTTATTTGCTTCGTCAGGCTACAGGGAGGAAACCCTCTTGTTGTGAGGAACTTACTCACTGGACGGAAGCGGATTTGGCGCAGACTGTCTAGCGCTTCGTCCATGGGAACTTGAGTCACTTGGAGGAAAGCACAACCTAGGTTTCAGCGATTCGGTTTAGCAGAACGGAATAATTCGTAGGAGGTGACGGCTGAAGGTGGCAAATGAACTTAAGAAAACACCGCTGTACGAGACCCACCTGAAGTACGGAGGAAGGATCATCGATTTTGCGGGATGGGCTCTCCCGGTGCACTTCAGCAGCATAAAGGAAGAGCACCATGCGTGTCGCAAGGCGGCCGCTCTGTGGGATGTTTCCGACATGGGCGAACTCCTGGTTGAGGGTCCTCAGGCACTGGATCTTCTTCAGATGGTGTTGACCAACGACATCAGTAAGGGCTACCCGGGCAAGGTTGTTTATAGCCCCATGTGCTACCCGAACGGCGGCGTCGTTGACGACATGATGGTGGTCTGCCTGAAAAATGGCGGCTATCTGCTATGCATCAACGCCGGCAACATCGATAAGGACGACGAATGGATAACGGGAGCGGCCAAGTATTTCCAGGACGTGACTGTCAAGAATCTGTCCAAAGAGACCGCTCAGGTGGCTATCCAAGGCCCCAACTCGGCACGGATCCTGCAGCGTCTGACGGAGTACCCGCTATCGGAGATCAAGTATTATCACGGTGTCGAAGACGTATATGTAGACGGGATGAAGACCCTGGTGACCCGCACGGGCTACACGGGCGAGGACGGCTTCGAGGTCTACTGCGACGCCAAGGACGGCCCCGCGCTGTTCGACGCCATTATGGAAGCTGACGATGGCGATGGCCTTGTACCTGCGGGACTCGGATGCAGAGACACACTCCGCTTTGAGGCTTCGATGCCTCTTTATGGCCAGGAACTGGACGAGAACCATGGGCCTCTTGGAGCGGGTCTGGGCAAGTTTGTGGCGTTCGGCAAGGGCACCCACTTTGTTGGGAATAGGGCGCTCATGGAAGAAAGAGAGACCGGGCTTCGCGCAAAGTTGATCGGGTTGGAGATGCTAGAAAGAGGCATTGCGCGCACCGGCCACAAGGTCTTTGACGAGTCCGGCGCCAAGGAACTCGGTTACATAACCACCGGGTCTTACACGCCGACTCTAGAGAAGAACCTGGCTATGGCTTACGTTCCCGTGGACTACAGCCAGAGGGGCACCAAGGTTACGGTAGATATCAGGGGCAAGAAAGTCTTGGCGGAAATCGTCAAGATGCCATTTTACCGCAGGGAGGCCAAAAAGAAATGACATATCCGGCAGATCGAAAGTACACCAAGACCCACGAATACGTTAAGGTCGAAGGCGACGTCGCTTACCTTGGAATCACCACTTTTGCCCAGGACCAGCTCGGCGACATAGTTTTTGTCGAAGCTCCCGAGGTTGGACGAGAAATCAAGGCCGGCGAAGTGTTCGCTACGGTCGAGTCAGTGAAGGCAGTGTCGGACTGCTACAGCCCGGTATCAGGAAAAGTTGTCAAAGTTAACGACCAGACCGCCGATACACCGGAAATCCTTAACGAGGATCCGCACGGCGAGGGATGGATCTGCGCGGTGGAGATTTCTAGCACCTCCGAGCTCGATGAGCTTATGGACAGCGCCGATTACGAGAAGCACGCCGCAGAGGGTGGCGGTCACGACTAATGAATTTCATACCGGCCACAAAGAAAGATAGGGAGGAGATGCTGAAGACCATCGGCGTAAGCTCGGTGGAAGACCTCTTCAGCGATATCCCCGAGAGCCTTCGTTTGAAGGACCCGATGGATATACCCGCGTCCCTCAGCGAGTATGGAGTGGCTAAGCATCTTAGAGAGTTGTCCGAGAAGGACACTGCCCAGGAGTTTGCCACTTTCATCGGCGCGGGTGCCTATGACCATCACGTGCCTTCAGTTGTGCGCCACGTTCTTGGGCGCTCCGAGTTCTACACGGCCTATACGCCTTACCAGCCTGAAGTTAGCCAGGCCGTGCTTCAGTCCATCTTCGAGTACCAGACTATGGTCTGCGAGCTCACCGGGATGGACGCGGCAAACGCTTCAATGTACGATGGGCCTTCGGCAGCCGCCGAGGCCGTGACGATAGCTTCCGGTCTCCTTAGAAAGAAGAAGGCGCTTGTGTCTCGAACGGTTCATCTCGAGACACGCGCTGTGACTAACACTTACGCCGCGGGCCATAGCATAGACGTGGGCGAAGTGGGTATGCGGGACGGTGTGATTTGCCTCGATTCTCTTAAAGAGAAACTGACGAGCGATGTAGCC
>DAIRWA010000231.1:0-3138 GCA_036802545.1 Bacillota bacterium
AGGCCATATCTCTCTTAAAGGATCCGGCGCGTCTTGCGGAAATGAGCCGCGACGCCAAGAGAAACGCCGTCGCCTTCTCTCGCGAGTCTTCCGCCGAGCGTCTCCTCCAGTGCTACGACTCGGTTATACAAGGACGCAGGCCAGACTAGACCGATATTCTTTTTTGCATGCTACGCCGGGCGTTCTATGCGGCCTTTCCTTCCCATAGCCTCAATGTACACCTCGGTGTACAGGGCAGCTTGTCGGTTCCACGAGAAGTCCATCTCCATGGCCTCTCGTACCATTTTGCGCCACATCGGCTTATCCGAGTAGAGACGCAAAGCTCTTGCCACAGCCTCTTCCAGCGCCGCCTCGTTGTAGTCCGCGAACACGAACCCGTTGCCGCTGCCTGTCGACGAGTCATAGTCCATTACCGTATCCGCTAATCCTCCCGTCTTTCGGACCACGGGGATGGAGCCGTAGCGCATGGCGATCAGTTGTCCCAAGCCGCAAGGTTCAAACCGCGATGGCATCAAGAACATATCGGTGCCCGCGTAAATCTTCTGAGCCATCACACCGTTGAATCCGATTTCCGCGGCTACTTGCCCAGGGCGCTTCTTGGCAAGGTCGCAGAAGGCGTCTTCGTAGTACTTGTCTCCGGTTCCCAACAAAACGAACTGACATCCTTCGGCGAGGATTCCCGGCATAGCCTGAAGCAGTATATCAAGGCCTTTCTGGTCAACCAGCCTCGATACGATGCCCAACAAGGGGATATCGGAAACAGGGAGATTCACTTCTCTTTGCAGCGAATGCTTGTTTTCCCGCTTGCGGTCTAGCTCCATGGAATCATAAGCCGTATAGATTCTAGGGTCCGACTTCGGGTTAAATTCGTGGTAGTTGATGCCGTTCACGATCCCGTATAGGTCCTTCTTGCGCTTCCTAAGCACTCCATCCAGCCCCTCACCGAATTCGGGCGTCTGAATCTCTTTGGCGTACGTCTCGGAGACCGTGTTGACTACGTCGGCATAAACGATTCCGGCTTTCATGAAGTTGACATCGCCGTAGTACTCTAGCCCGTCGGGATGAAAGTGCTCTTGACCGATGTTCAAAACCCTAAGAATATCCCTTCCGTGTCGTCCTTGGTAGCGGAGATTATGGATAGTGAAGCAGGTCGCCACTTCTTTCCAGAAGTCGTTGGCCTTAGCCCGCTCGTTGATTAGGAGGGGAATCAATCCGCTTTGCCAATCGTTGCAGTGCACCACGTCGGGACGAAAGCCCAAGGCCTCGCAAGCCTGGAGGCAGGCCTTGTCAAAGAACCCGAACCTTTCGGCTTCGTCTGGAAACATGTAGTACCGTTCACGGTCAAAGTAATGGTAGTTGTCAAGGTAGTATACGGGAATGCGCCTTACTCCTTCCGCGCTCTTGGCTTCGATATATCCATTCCTGACTATACAGGTTTCTTTGCGGCCTCCAATCTCCACCGGGAAATCCAGCAAGGTGGAGGACGCTTGGATCCCTCGATATCTAGGCATCATAACTCTGACGTCGTTTCCCTGCATACCCAATGCCTTTGGGAGAGAACCGGCTACATCAGCCAATCCTCCCGTCTTTGCGAACGGCGCTACTTCAGAGGACACCAAGAGCACGTTCATGCCTGTGTCCAACATGTAAATCCCCTGCCTTGCGTAAAAGTCTTAAGTGGTAAGAAACTGCTCCCTGGCCGTTTCGGGAGGGGTGGGATTTATCTGCACTTGAGTTCCAAGTTCCAACCCCGCTTCCGTCGTTAGCCTGGGCAAGACGTGGATATGCCAGTGATAGGGTTGACCGCTTTTGTTGCGTCCGGGTACGGGCGCGCTGTGGAGCACCAAGTTGTACGAGAGTGACGCGAACAATTTCTCGTACCGCGCAAAGAGGTCTCCTAACGCCTCGCCCAGATGGGACAGTTCGATGGATGAGGACGCGGCGTAGTTCCCCGAGTGCTTACGCGGTATAATGGCGGTTTCAAAGGAGTGCCTTGAAGCAAATGGGCATAGAACTACGAAGTCGTCCGTCTTCGTTACGATTCTCGAGTCTTTTTCAACCTCGCGTTCCACTAAGTCGCATAGGAGGCATCTTCTCGTCGTCGATTCATACTGAAGAAATCTCGCGGTTTCCAGCAAGACGCGGGGCGGCACGATAGGTAGCCCGATAATCTGGAAATGCGGATGAGCTAGAGAAGCCCCACCGGCGGGTCCAGAATTGCGGAAGACTTGAACGTACTTTATCTCTTTTCTATCGTATAGTGCTATCATCCTGGTCTTTAACACTTCCATAACGGAAGAAAGGTGTTCGCTCGTATAATCCCCAAGGCCTAAATCGTGCCTAGTCGATTCAACTAGTACCTCATGGGCTCCGATGGCCGGGATCTGCCAGTACATAGAGGAATCTGTCGTTTCGGGAAGCCGAGCCATGCCCGACTTCAAGGACTCGCGTGCCTCTTCGGAAGCGGCGTCTAGAGTCATAAGGGCAGGAAACTTGTTTGGCACACATCTGACAGTCCAGCCCGGTGTGTCGGGAGCGGTGTCCTGTCTCAAAGCGTAAGTTTCAGGCGGTGTCAGCTTCTCGTTGCCGGGGCAAAACGGACACCGGGGATCGTGTTCCGGCAGCACTTCCGCTTGTTGAGCCGCCCTAAAGTCTGACGGCCTTTTTGCTCTTTCTGTCGCGATGACCGCGAATTCCCCTGTCAGGATATCGAAGCGGAGTTCAGACAAGAGTCCCCGTCCTTTCGTGGTCTCCTTCGAACTGAAGGGGTAGAAGCACTCTACCCCTTCCGACCTTTAGTGAGATGAAACTCCGGTCTTTACTGCGAGTACTGCTGGCTGCCGGGGCCTAGGTTAGAGAGGCCCTGCCCAAACGAACCCGGCTGCTGTCCGATGTTGCCCTGAAGCCCGGTGCCCCGAGTCCACGAGGGCAGATTAGTTTGCTGCGAGTATCCCTGGTAGACTCCGGATCCAAAGGTCTGCGTGCCCATACCCGCGTTCATTTGGCTGGGCTGGCCTCCCCAGCTTGCGCCCTGGGATAGGCTTGACGGACCCATTCCGCTTTGGCCTTCACCATATTGAGTTCCGGTCCACTGTCCGATGGGGATACCCTGGCTTGAGAACTGCTGACCTTGGAGAG
>DAIRWA010000232.1:0-3123 GCA_036802545.1 Bacillota bacterium
GGCCGGGTCGATTCGTGTTCGATGGAGATATTATCTGGTACCGGGCGTTTTCCGGCCCGAAGGACGAACCCCAGGCAGTAGCGAACGGAGCTTGTAACGCGGTCGAAAAACTGGGGCCTAAGATTTTGAACCTGCTGCGATGAGGGATACTCGCAAAAACGCAAAGACCATAGGTTCGCTGACACCTGAACTCACGGCGACAGGGCGATATCACTCTGGAGATTGTAGTCGCCCCAGGCAAGGATCATCCGCGGCCTGGGAACTCACGGCGACCCAGCGGTGTCATGCAGGGGATTGTAGTCGCCGTCGGCAAGCGTCATCTGCCGGGGAACCCACCGCGGCCGAGCTATGTCACACTGTAGACTGTCGCGGCCCTAGGCAAGGGCCATCCTCGGCTGGCGACTCCACAACGGCCCGGCGCGCGACTAGCCCCGCCGTTCAGGCCGGAGAGGATATCAAAGAGGCCCCAAGGGTCATAAGGATGGTCGCCTGCGATCTGGACGGCACCTTGTTGGAGCCCGGGGAATCGGGGGTAGAGCCCATAAGAGAGATAATGGCGCTCTTGCGCTCGCGAAACGTGAGGTTCACGCTGGCCACCGGCAGGGTCTTCGGTTCTGTGGAACCTTTACTTGACGAGTTGGATCTCCAAGACCCTGTGGTGACCAACGGAGGCGCCATGGTGGCGGCCAAAGGAGAAACCCCGCTCTTGGAGGAAAAGATCCAAAGGGCGGTGGCAGCGCGCATAGCCAAGGAGCTTCGTCCACAGGACATCCCTTTTTACTACATAGTCGGAAAAGACATGTTGACCGAGTGGGAGGGACCGGAAACCGAAAGCTACTCTCAAGGCATAGGCTATCCAATAAAGATCGTATCAGCGGGATATCTAGACGCCCTGGAACCCACTCAAATTGTAGTTCGGGTGAACCCGGAAGAAGCGGTTCGTTTCGTAAGGCTCTACGAGAAGCGTCCGAATCAGAGCATCCAGTGCCTAAGAAGCCTGCCGCACTTAGTGGAGTTCCAAGCCAAGGGAGTATCCAAAGCCTGCGGGCTCGCCTTTCTGTCATCCCACTTCGGGATTCGCAGAGAGGAGGTCCTAGCCATCGGTGACGGCCTTAACGATCTGGATATGCTCAAGTGGGCGGGAGTCTCGGGGTGTGTAGCAAACGCCCACCCCGAAGCCTGCCATGCGGCTTTCTATGTTTCAAACCGACCATACGCCGAAGGAGTGCTTGAGATCATCGAGAAGTTCACAATGCCGATCCAGTGCCAAACCAAAGAAAGTGAGGTCTTACCATGCCGAAAAAATCGATAACGGCTCCTAGAGGGCAAACGCTTTCATGCAAAGGGTGGCAGCAAGAAGCGGCCCTGAGAATGCTGATGAATAATCTGGAAGTCGCGGAGAAACCGGAAGACCTGATAGTGTACGGCGGAACCGGGAAAGCGGCTCGAAATTGGGATTGTTATGAGGCCATCGTCAAGGCGCTCCGAGAATTAGATGATGAGGAGACGCTCTTGGTCCAATCGGGCAAACCTGTGGCCGTATTCCGCACTCATTACCTGGCGCCCAGAGTCCTCATATCCAACGCGATGCTTGTGCCCAAGTGGGCAACTTGGCCTGACTTCTGGGAGCTAGAAGGAAAAGGCCTTACCATGTACGGCCAGATGACTGCCGGCAGTTGGATCTACATAGGTACCCAAGGCATACTTCAGGGGACTTTCGAAACGCTGGCCTCATTGGCCAATGTGGAGTTCGGCGGCAGTCTCAAAGGAAAGCTCGTGCTCACGGCCGGGCTAGGCGGAATGGGAGGGGCTCAACCTCTGGCGGTAACCATGAACGACGGTGTCGCCATCATCGTAGAAGTCGACCCTTCAAGACTTCAGAGAAGGCTTAAGGACAAATACGTGGATATGCAAGCCAAGGACCTAGACGAGGCGCTGTTCGCGGCCAAGAACGCGGTTTCTGAGGGAAGACCTCTCTCGATAGCGCTATTGGGAAACGCTTCTGAAGTATTTCCTGAAATGGTCAGGCGCGGCGTGATCCCTGATGTTGTGACGGACCAGACTTCGGCACACGACGCGTTAGGCGGGTACGTACCGGGAGGTATGCCGCTAGAGGAAGCCTACGCTCTCAGGGCGTCGGATCCCCGTGAATACGTGAAGCGGTCTATGGAGTCTATGAAAGAGCATTGCCGAGCCATGGTAGAGATGAAACGGCGCGGAGCTGTCGCCTTCGATTACGGCAACAACCTACGAGGGCAAGCGCAAGCGGCGGGCCTAGACGAAGCCTTTTGTTACCCGGGATTTGTCCCCGCATACATCAGGCCTTTGTTCTGTGAGGGAAAAGGCCCCTTCCGTTGGGCGGCTCTTTCAGGCGACCCCGAAGATATCCTTGCTACCGACAAAGCGGTCTTGGAGCTGTTCCCTGACAACGCCATTTTGCGTCGCTGGATCGACAAGGCGGAAAAGCACGTTCCCTTCCAAGGACTGCCGTCTAGAGTCTGCTGGCTAGGATACGGCGAAAGGAAAGTATTCGGGCTAAAAATCAATGAGATGGTGCGAAACGGCCAGTTGAAAGCCCCCATCGTAATAGGTAGGGACCACTTGGATACCGGGTCCGTAGCTTCGCCTTATCGGGAAACCGAAGGAATGAAGGACGGCTCAGACGCCATCGCCGACTGGCCAATCCTGAACGCCCTAGTAAACGCGGTGTCCGGAGCGAGCTGGGTATCTGTCCATCACGGAGGCGGCGTAGGAATAGGTCTGTCCATACATGCGGGCATGGTAGTGGTCGCCGACGGAAGCGACGACGCAAAGTGGCGCCTTGCAAGGGTGTTGGACACTGACCCCGGGACCGGAGTCGTGCGGCACGCGGACGCGGGATACGCCCAAGCCATCGATACGGCCAAAACCCACGGACTGAAAATACCCATGGTTAAGTAAGCCCACGCTTTCTTCCTGTCCCCTTTCAAGGCAGGATATGGGCTTTCGGTCTAGAAGGTGTTCTATTAGATAGGCTTGGATAGGCTCAGAGAAGGCGGGGACAATTAATGGAAATGAAAAAAGAAGACCTAAAGCAGAAGATAATGGTCGCCATCGATGAAAAGGCTCAGGAAATCATCGACA
>DAIRWA010000233.1:0-3121 GCA_036802545.1 Bacillota bacterium
ACCGTAGACGGTAAAGAGGTGCGGTCGCCCCTCGAAGGTCTTCTGATTTCGATACCCCATGCCATGTTCCTCCCAAAGGATCACATCACTTCATGTAGTATAGGGGTAAGGTTTGACAAACCGAAACCCGAACCGGGGGTTCGACCACGGGCGCTTAGCTAGAGTCGTAGCCTTCTGCTGGAGCGGTATTGGAGACATTTTCTTTGGGGATGGTGTTTTGCGAAAACCCTTAACCATAGTTAAGGATCAGCCGAGAATGCTTTCCCAGAGGCAACGGTTAGATGAGGAAGCTTTACTAGAGTTAAACATGACGCTGATGTGAACTCGGGTGCATCGATGGCCGAGTTCCTGGAGGGCGTCCTGTCTGCTTTCCCGGAGGCAATAGCTGTAGGAGGAAGGTGTTCTCCGAGCACAATTGATGCCTCTGCTCAGTGGGTACCATCTAGGATAACGAGGAGGCAAGCGTAAATGGGCAAACCACTCACAGCCAAGGTAACCTGGGTTGGTAAGGTAGACTGGGAACTCAAGTCCTGCCACCGGCTAAGGAGTATTTGCACACAGACAAGCTAAGCATGTCCGGATACTCCTTTAGCTACGGACAAGAAACTGGAAAACGCCCCCAAGCTTGTCCACCCACAAGGATTTCCCCTGCCCGGCGCTGAAACACTTCTTCGTTCTCGCCGCTATTCCAGAGGTCGCGAGGGTCTGTATGGGGGCCCCGCACCGTGACAGGAGGGGCAAACAGTGGATTTTCAGGCGATATACAGGGATAAACTGGTCACAGTCGACCAGGCCCTCAGCCTCATAAAGTCTGATGATGAGATTGTCGTCGGCGTCGGCGCGTCAGAGTCCGTCGTCCTGCTAGAAAGGTTACATACGATCTCGGATAGGGTGCGGAACGTAACGGTTTTGAGCTGCCTTCCCATTGGGCCATACCAGTTCTGCACAGATGCCAAGTACAAGGGGCGGTTTTTACAGGAGTGCGCGTTCTTTACCGCCAGTGCGCGCACGGCCCGAGATGTCGGGATGGCTTCTTACATTCCGACGCACCTGCAGCTCGTGGCCCGAAAGAGGCTCGGTTTCAGAATACCCAGAGTTGTTTTCGGGACCGCTTCCCCTATGGACCGGTGGGGGAACATGAGTCTATCTCTGGGAGTAACGTACGAGAAGGACTTCATGGAGCACGCCGACTTGGTAATCATGGAGGTCAGCTCCAAATTCCCCATGACATACGGTGACACACTGGTGAATATTCGGGACGTCGACTACGTAGTCGAAACCGATCGACTGCCCCCGGAGCTACCGGGCGTCTCGCCATCCGTAAAGGACCTCGTAATAGGCGATTACATCAGCGAACTTGTGGATGATTGTTCCACGATCCAGCTTGGCATCGGGGGAATTCCTAACGCTGTGGCACAGGCACTCTACGATAAGAAGGACCTGGGTGTGCACACGGAGATGTTCACGGACAGCATGGTTGATCTGTACGAGGCGGGAGTCATCACCGGGGCCAAGAAGACGCTACATCCAGGCAAGATGGTTGGCACCTTTGCTTATGGGACACGCAGGCTGTACGAGTTCTTGGACCATAACCCCGTGTGCGAGTTTTACAGGTCGGGATACGTTAACAACCCGATGATTGTCGGTCAAAACCACAAGATGGTCAGCATCAATACCAGCCTGCAGGTGGACATCACGGGACAATGCTGCTCGGAGGCACTAGGGACCAGGCAGTACAGCGGCACCGGAGGGCAAACCGATACGGCCGTCGGTGCTCAGATATCTGACGGCGGCAAGTCCATCATCGCCCTCCACTCGACGGTAAAGAACGATACGATTTCAACCATAGTCCCGATTCTGACTCCAGGCGCGCCCGTGACATTATCCCGTATGGACGTGGATTATGTCGTCACAGAGTACGGGGTGGCCGCGTTACGTGGGCGCTCCATCAGGGACAGGGCCAATAACCTGATTGCGGTCGCTCATCCGGATTTCCGAGCGGAGATTCGCGAGCAGGTCAGCCGGCTCGAATTCTAAGCCCTTGGCGATGCATCGCCACGTTGGTATATGAGGCACGACGGGTATACCACCCAGAGCGAGCACTTAAAGGGGGATAGCGATGGTCGGCCGTTACTCAGACGCTTTCAAAGGCATGGCCCAAGACTGCTCCAAGTTCAGATGCGTTTAGCAGTATTTCGCGGGACGCACTGCCAAGCCGATCGTTCCCGGCCCCGTATGCACCCCGATGACAGGTCCGACCTCGAAACGATATGGTTCTCCGGCCAGATTCAGGGTCTTCTTGACCATATCTGTGAGCTTGGCCGCGTACTCCGCCCCTTGCCCATGACCTACTGCCGCTATGACTTTTTGCCGTCCGAACTTGCGGCCAAGAAACTCAACCATACTCCCAAGAGCCTGCCTTAGGCTCCGGGCTTTTCCATGTGGGATATAGACCCCGTCTTCGACTCTGACGACGGGCTTTATACCCAGAATTGTCCCCATCAGGCTCTTCACTTTCCCTATGCGTCCGCCGCGGTGAAGATACTCCATAGTGTCGAGCGTGAAGAGCATCTCTGTCTTCTCGCGGAGCTCGGTGAGTAGCGAGAGAATCTGATGCGTGGGAATCCCTTTTATGGCAAGCGAGACCGCTTCTAAGGCTTGAAATGACATGGCAAAGGTAAGGAACTTGGAGTCTACGACGTGTATCCTGCCGGGGCCTACCGATTCGGCGGCTCTGCGGGCCGCTTCTACTGTGCTGCTGAGCCCACCGGATATATGGATGGAGATGATCTCATTAGCCGAGTTCAGTATCTCACGATATACTCTTGCGAAGTCTTCCGGGGACGGTTGAGAGGTCTTTGGCAGCTCGTCCCTGTCCTTCAGCAGGGGATAGAACTCAGAGGATGTGATATCGATGGTATCTCTATAAACGCTCTCTCTATGCGTAACATAGAGAGGGACTATGGATATGCCGTTCTTTTTAGCTTCTTCTCGATCGAGATCACAGGTGCTGTCGGTTACTACGGCAAGTCTGTTCAAGGCGTTCCCTCCGCTACTCTGTCGCGATTCACCCGGCCCCATTTTGACAACAGATTCTCGTGAACGTCAAGAAGCGTCACGA
>DAIRWA010000234.1:0-3118 GCA_036802545.1 Bacillota bacterium
ACCGTCTATGTAAAGTGCCGGCTTCGTCTCTGGGTCACCCGCTTGCCTATCAGTGATCTCCATAACCCACAGCTCGCGGCCTTGTAGGCTTTGTCCGGCCGACGTGAGCCTGGCAAGATCCGGATATCGTCTTGCCCACTCCTGTAAAGTCGCGGTTAGCTCGTCATAGAGCAAGTAATGAGATAGCGCGTTCTTTCCCATATCCACAACACCTTCTGTTTGCTTTGTCTGTTAGCAGTGTCATTTTGCTTCATCTGCTAGCTCACAGAAACACAAGCCATGACTGCCTATCCGTTCATGAACCGGCTACGAGTGTCAAGGCCGCGAAAAGCCCCAATGATTTTCACCAGCATCTCTACTACACGGTCCGACATCTTCTTGCCCAGCTCACGGTCAAACAACCAAGGATCGCCCTGAACGCCGTTGGGATATGCTTCTTTCCAATACTGATAAAAGCTCACCGGTACGCCTTCCAGTTGAAGACGGCCGGGACCAACGAATCGGAAGGGACCGTAGTCACCGTTCAGTTCCATCTTCTCGGCCAGATCCATACGAACGTCATCCGGATAGAGACTGGAAGCCATCGATGCTACCGGATCCGCGCCGTGTCCGAGTTCGTCGACCTTTTCTCCGTAGAGTTCGCTTTCATAGGCCGGCGTAACGCAGCTGAACGGCGCGACCGCGCCAGTAATGATGCCTCGCTTTCGGTTCACATCTCGGCCGACAAGATCAAGTGCCGAGTCGTTGCCTTTGTGGCCGTTGACAAAAAGCAGATGGTCTACTCCCCAATCCAGAACGCACTCCGTCACGTCCTTGACGACGCTGTACAGGGTCTGGGGTCTTACGGTCAAGCATCCCGGAAACCCGCGGAATGACTCGCTGTAGCCGAAGGGCATGACGGGAAGGACAATTGTGTTGCCTGCAATCTTGGCGGCTTGAATTGACCAGTCTTCGGCCATCCTATAGTCGCCCACCGGTGCGTGCGGTCCATGCTGCTCTATAGAGCCCAAAGGAAACAAGACGACCGGCTTCTTCTTAACTGCCGTCTCGACTTCCCTCCATGTCATGCTCGGTACGAATACCTTCTCCATCTGACGTACCTCCTCTGTCTATAGCTCTAGGCTTGGTCGGCAAGGGTCAATCGATATACTCAACATTGCGTTTGGCCAGCTTAGGATCAGAGATATCTTCCAGCTTCCCGGTTCGCCTTATCTCCTCAATCCACTCTTCCTCAATCTTGGCGCGAGCCTTCGCGGCCTCTGCCACACGTTCGATGTCAGCAACGGGTACGATCACAACTCCATCTTCGTCGGCGACAACGAGATCCCCGGGATTAACCCTCACTCCTCCTAGGTAGATGGGCAAATTCAGCTCGCCTGGGGGAACATCCATGCTCGGCGCCGCGGGTGTTACTCCCGTGGCCCAGATCGGGAAACGGATGCCGCGAACCTGCTCTAGATCGCGAATCAGACCGTCTGTAACAAGTGCGGCAGCTCCATGAGCTTTAGCCTCGGTGGACATTATGCCGCCCCAAACACAACACAGTGGGTGTTTGGCTCCGGCTACCACGATAACGTCACCCGGCTGAGCAATCTGGATTGCCTTCAAAGCGAGAATCTCGTCAGCAGGCGTAGCGCTTACGGTGATTGCTGGCCCGACAATTCGCGGGGTTGGTCCCCAGACCGGCTTAATAGCAGGCGGCAAAGTCTGGCGCCTTCGGTAAGAATCAGATATTGTGGCTGTTGGATAATTGACGTAATCAGCATAACTTGCGGGATCGGGACGTTCTATGTTGAGTCTAATTCGATACTCCGGTGCGACACGTGTGCTCATCTCGGGGCCTCCTTATTTTGACACTAATTCTCGGAACCTTTCGTTGCTTTTACTTGAATTACCAGTCTCAAAGACTAAAACTTACGGTTGTCTACTGATAGAATAGAGGCCTAGCCCCTCCATTGTACGACTAGAATTGCGCTGGGCGCAATCCTGGTTGTCAGTCTTTGATACGTTTTCGACATAAATACTAAAAATCCTCCTGGGGACTATCCAATCGAAGAAAAAGGCGCGTGGGCGCGCGGTGTGATCGAACCTCATGGAGTGTCGGAAGGGGAGATACTGTCTATATCAACCGGACGCCGCCGGATGTACCTGGCCCAAGTCCCGGGAAATGCCTGCGCATGTCTTTAGTAGGTCTTCAACATAAAGCTCCTCCAACTCGCGTAGAGACACCCTCTGGGACAATGCGGTTACACTTATGGCGCCAATCGCTCGATTCTGAGCGTCGAATATCGGAGCCCCGATGCAAACCACGCCCTGCGTGTACTCTTGGTCATCGGTGGAGTACCCTCTCTGCCGCACCAGTTCTAGGCTTTTTTCAAGATCCGCAAATGAGGTTATCGTGGTCGAGGTGAAGGCCTCGAGCTCATCGTTGCCATTCTTGCCCACCAGCAACTGCCTGCGCTGGTTTCGTTGGAGAAACGCCAACAGAGCTTTGCCCATAGCCGAGGCGTATGCCGGCATGCGCAGGCCCGCAGAGAAGTTGACTCCGAGGATGTGAGAAGACTTCTCGGTCTCGAGGCAGATCACGTGATCCGAGTCGAGTATCCCGAGGTTCACGTCTTCCCCGGTCAACGTCAGGAGGGCCTCCATATGCCCCTTTGCAGCTCGCCGCAGCATGTTAGTCCCGACGCCAAGCAAACTAAGCCTAGCGCCAAGACCATATACCTTATCGTCCGGCTTGAAACTGACATACCCCAGACGCACCAGAGAGTTCAGGAATCTAAGCACGGTACTCGCATCAAGCTTGACCTTCTCGCAGATATCAATCAGTCTTATTCCGCTCTCTGATTCGGCCACCGCTTCCAGGATAGACATGGTACGCTCGACGGAACGCATATTAATCACCACCTCTTGATGCCGATTCGTCACAATTCTTGTAAATGGGTTTTCGCTCCAAGCCCTGCCAATTCCTTTTGTGGGGTCTCAATCGCGGTTTACTACCTGGTCTCGCACCCCGGCATTGTCGAAGTCTCTAGTCAAGCCCGCAGTGTCGAATCCGCTAGCCGGAACTCTCGACTCCCCTACGCGCCAACGTGCAGCACCAATAGTGCCAACAACC
>DAIRWA010000235.1:0-3113 GCA_036802545.1 Bacillota bacterium
GTCCTCGGGAGAATGGCAGGCCATATTCCAGGCGGCATCTCAGGGCCTGGCAGTAATAGCCGAGGATTTCCGCATTATCGCCATTAACCGGGCCGCTGCCGAAATCCTGGGCTTTAGCGAATACGAAGTTGGCCGCAAGTTGGAGAGTCGCCTGGGCCGCGACATATTGCGGCACCACTCCACCGGAGAGCCCCTCGACCGTGCCGATTATCCGGCAAATCGGGCCGCCAGCGGCGAGTACGTGCTGAATTTCCCTGCCCTTCTGCTGAACCGGGCCGGCCGTTCTATCGACGTCCTCATATCCACGGCACCGGTAAACTCACCTCCCGGATACCCGCGCCGCTTCATCATAACCTGGCAAGACGTCACCGCTTTGCGCGCCCTGGAAAGGACAAAAAACAACTTCATGATGGTAATCAGCCATGAACTCAGAAACCCGCTGCAGTTGATCCTTGGCCTCTTACAGACACTACCTCAAAAACTCGGACCCGGGTGCCGCGAAGCAGCGATGAACGGCCTGAACCTCATTGGCGCTCAAGTGCGGCATCTGAACTCCTTGGCCGGTGAGATCCTGACAGGATACAGAATTGACAGCGGTAGACTGCCAGTAGACTTGTCGCCGATCAACATCGTAGAGGTGGTGCGCCAAGCCATGGCGCCATATCTTTAGGACAGGACTCACGTCTGGATAGGACCGAATACAGACGCCGAGGAAATCATGCTGATGGGAGATAGAATCAGGCTGTCTCAGGTGATATATAACTTGTTGAGCAACGCCATGAAGTACACGCCTGAAGGCAAAAGCATAGAAGTCAGGCTGCGACACGACGACTCCAATGCGGCCATCTGCGTCTTGGATGAGGGCCGCGGCATACCCGACGACGAGCTAGAAAAGGTCTTTGAGGGTTTCTACCCTTCTTCCGTCAGCGAAAAGCCAGGTAGTCATGGCTTGGCTGTATCCCATCGGGCTAGGCCTTTATATCAGCCGGGCGACGGCCAGGGCTCACGGCGGGGACCTGTGTGCGGAAAACCGCCCGGGCGGGGGGACGGTCATGTGCCTCAGGCTGCCTCTTGCGGAACCTTGGTCACAAACCCATCGTATATGATAGCAAGGAGATGGCATTTTCCTCTCGCCGTCAGTCGTATATGGTAGCGAGCCAGAAGGCATTTCTCTCGCCTTGATTGGAGTGGATGACGTGACGACAACTATAAAGGAAAGGTTCGTGAAGGTACTCTCCTCCGCCGGTCCCACCTTGCGCCGTTTTTGGGTACCAATCCTGTTTACCGTGGCGATGACTACCGCCATGATTCTGACCCTATCTGAACCGTATCAAAACTCATGGGAGGACCTCGTCAGGTTCGCCGCGGCGCTCGTCCCCGGCATATTGGCTGCGTGGTGCGCTATTTTGTACTGGGAACGGGGACAGGGCCGCTGGGGACTCGGATTGGGTGACCGAGAACCAGCCAACCTGGAGCTCACCGCCAACCTAGTCGGCTTGGCGGCGGGGATCGTTGTTTCGGGGCTGGCGTATCTAGGACTCAACGAGTTCAACCAGGTGTCGCTCGGGCGGCATTCCGCGCTTACACTGTTCCTCTTTCTAGGTTTTTTCGTTGTGCCCCACTACCGCAGAGAAGGCAGCCTGGACATGTACACGGTTAGGCTGTTTGCCCATGGGGTGGTATCGGCGTTGTTTTCCGCCGTGATGTTCATCGGGCTATCCGCGATCACGTTCACCGTGTCTTCCCTGTTTTCGCTGCGTATATCCATGAACACCTACCTCCGGATATGGATGGTCATGGCGGGGGTGTTGGCGCCATTCCTGTTCATGGCCGGGATACCGAAAGGAACGGTCTCGGGCGAATCTGAAGACTATCCCAAGGTGCTGAAGAACCTGGTTCTGTTCGTTCTCACTCCGCTCCTGGCCGTCTATACGGCCATCCTGTACGTATACTTCGGCAAGATATTGATTACCCGGCAATGGCCCGTCGGTTTGGTAGCCCATCTGGTCCTCTGGTATGCCGTCTTCAGCACCGCGCTCCTCATGTTCGTGTGGCCCTTGTCATCGAAGAACGGATGGGCCGACGGTTTCTCCAAGCACTTCATAAAAGCCGTCATCCCTCTCCTGTTGATGATGTTCGCGTCGATAGGAATCCGGATCAACTACTACGGCATCACCGAAAACCGGTACTACGTCTTGGTGCTGGGGCTTTGGGTGCTTGGAACCATGGTCTACCTGAATCTCAAAAAGCCCAGAAGGAGCATCGTCCTACCTGCCTCACTGGCGATAGTCGTGGCGCTGTCAGTAGTAGGCCCGTGGAGCAGCTTCGCCGTAGCCAAGTGGAGCCAGAACCGCAGACTGGAAGGCCTCCTGAACCGGTACGGGATGATCCAAAATGGGGCCATCGTGCCGACGTCGGCCGAGGTGCCGGTCGAAGACAGACGGGAAATCGCCGAAGTCCTCGTCTACTTCAATAGAAACCATGACCTGTCAGACGTAAGGCTCCTGCCCGCGGGTTTCACCATGGAACAATTCCCGGCGGTTTTCGGGTTCAACCATGTTGACGGAATGCCGGCCATCCCCAGTCAGTACTTCGGATATCAAGGATCCGGCGGTGCTATCGATGTAAGCGGCTACCGCTACTTGTTCGAGTTCACCGGCATGCCGACAGGTGACGGTCCGGTAACGTCCTTCCAGGAAGACGACATCACGGCCAGTTTCAACCGGGACACCCAACAGGTCGCGGTAACCTCGGGCGGAACCGTGGATTGGGAAGGCTCCTTCGTCCAGCACATCCGCAGTCTCAATCCAGGTGAATGGCTGGATAAGAGACCGTTCTCACAGGAAGAGATGACCTTTGTCGATGAGGGCCGAAACCTCAGCGTAGAGGTGGTCATAACCAGTTTGTCGGGGAGCGTGAACTCGACCACCGGTGAGCCGGACATCCACTACGTCGAGTTCTACCTGCTGGTGGGAGATAGGCAGTAGATAGGCACTCCGGCCTGTCTATGGATTCTCGATATCGGGAGACGGCGCGTAGATGCGCACCTCACGGTCTTCAGTCCGCGTTGGGTCGAGTTGAGTTTCCTCGCCCTCGCGGACTGTCACTGTGGA
>DAIRWA010000236.1:0-3105 GCA_036802545.1 Bacillota bacterium
ATACAGCGATAAAAGTGGAAATCACTACCTGCCAGTTCATATGTACGAGCCACTCGGGCTCGCCCCTCCTCTCCGGCACAAAGAAGAACGCTGCCCAAATACTACCGCAGTTTACCAGGTCTGTCCATAAAACGGCCTATCGCAAGGCAGCTACCGCAAGTCAAGGATTTCCGGTTTTCTCTAGCTCACTGCCCTAGTCTCTTCGGTTCTAGGCGTCTTGACCCACGCCTTAGGCTCTTTGCCCACAGTCTTGAGCATTAACGCGCTGGTGTAAGGCACAGGGAACATGAACGCCGCCAACGGCAGCAAGAATAGCCCCAGATAGACAAGAGCCTTGCCCAGGAAGGACTTGGGGCAGGAAGTGGTGTCCAGATGAACCCGGTAGCGATTAAACGCGTAGAAGGTGAAACCAAGATAAAGCGCGGAAAACCCGCTGAGCATCCATTGCCCTGATGTCGGCACTATACTTGTGTCCATAAGGTTTCGGTAGTGTAGCACCATGGCAAGGGGCGGGACAAATGTGGCGAATTGATATATGACCCATTCCATCTGGCCCTTGATTACCAGACCCGTCCGAATTCTTCTCCGGGCCGACGCCTCCACGTTCTTGTAGGTCCCCACCTTGTCGACCACTTGAAGATGCCCGGTACCCCAACGGAGCCTTTGCTGGAAAAAAGCCCGGAAGGTCGGAGGTGTTTGCTCGGATGAGCAGTACGGCAAGTATTCGGGCCACGCCCCTTTCATCAGGTATGCCCTGGTTCCAAATTCAAGGTCCTCGGTTAAGACATGGCAATCCCACCCTCCTACCTCCCGCAAGAGATCGTGAGCGATAAACACGTTGGTTCCCCCAACAAAAGGCAAGGTTCGAAAAAGCCACGGAAGATACCAGTCATGGGCAACGGCCTGATACAAGGCGGCGATCCTACAAAACGGCGTCATCTGGTAGAAGTTGCGCACCTGGAATACGGGACCCTGCAAAACTCTAGATTTTTCCGGGTCAAGCATTCTCCGATATCCTACATACAAGAGAACATCCTTGTGAGGCCTGCTTTCGGCATCGTAAAACCCAACTACCTCCGTTTTGGGATCGAGGAAGTTTATGCCCCAGTTCAGAGCCCTGCCTTTAGTGGACGCGACCTCTGCACCTGTTCTCTTTCCATTCAAAGCTCCGTCAAAGTCATAGGGAACGACGATGTGTCTGACGTTCGGAAGACCCGGCCTCCGGCCGACTTCCTGAGCCACCCTTTCCACTACCTCTTGGGTAGTCGGATACAGGTCTAGGAGCGCGTATTCTATCCTGTCCCGGATCTTCCCTGTTCTTAATGCCCCGCGCACTGACATGGAAACCCACTTGGCTATCACATCAGTCATTCGCCTGACGATATCCTGGGTTAAGTCATGGTTAGCCTTGATGGTATGCTGGATTGTCCTCTTCAGGACCCTGCGGCTGGAATCGTCGCTTAGCTCCGAATAAGCGGCGATGACAGGCACGGCCACCGCCAGACATGCCGGATACAGCCTCTCGATATCTAGTTCGGAGAGCCATGGGCACGTCTTTTCGATAATAGCCTTGAGTTTCCCCGCTAAAGGCGCCCCGTGAGACGCGAGGATGGCTACGGAAATGCCTCTGATTATAGCGTGACGTTCGGGTCCGGGCAAAGCCGATAATTCCTGGGCACCTGATGGATAGTCTTTTTGGAACCCTTTTGACAGGTACTCCTTCAAGGCGTACTCGGAAAGGCAAGACACAATAACGGATCTGAGTTCCGCCTCATACTTTGTGGAAGGTTTTTGCCTTTCTCCGGAAAAGGTTTCCACCGCGAGCGTCATTAGTTTCTCTCTGTCTCTCTCTGCGGTCAAAGCCTCTTTCTCGTCAGTGACCACCACCACCTCGTAGGATCCGGACGGATACTCCAGAGACAACAGATGGTTAACCGTATTTTCTATGACCACCGACTCGTTTCGCGCAGGAACCATGATGCTCACATAGGGGACCGGCCTTCCCAAGGTAACCGCGGTTTCCTCGATGTAGGCCGGCTTAAGAGTTGGTCTCCTATTCCAGTACTTCCTGTCGCTGTAGAGCTTCCAGACCAGAAACCTGGTAAACAGTAGGAAAAACGCAACGTAAACAGTGAAGACAATTAAGTATAGCGTTTGGGCGGACGTCATGATGTCGGCTTCCACTCCCTTGTCGGTAAACACTTTCTGTACCCAACCAGTATTGTTGCGCTTGGTGGTTGGGGCTATTCGTTAAGTGCCCGGCGAAAGGAAAGCGGCCCCTTATGGGCCGCCAGTGGAAAACGCGCTTAGAGCGCCTCTTTATGTCTTCAAAGGACTCTACAAGATGCCTCCGACACTCTTTATGGCTTCTTCCAATGTGGGAGTGCCAATCTCCTGCAACTCGTACCTCACCCGCATGGAAGGTTTCTCGATCTTCATGACCCGGCGCAAATCTATTGGAGTAGCCACTATTACGAGATCGCAAGGCGTTTTCGCCACGGTCTCCTCCAATTCCGATATCTGCTTAGGCGAATACCCCATTGCGGGCAACAGGGTTCCCATGTGCCCGTACTTCTCGAAAGTATTGGCTATGCTGCCAACAGCGTAAGGCCGCGGATCAACCAGTTCCGAAGCTCCCCATTTTCGCGCGGCCATGACCCCTGCTCCGTAAGCCATTTCGCCGTGGGTAAGAGTCGGACCGTCTTCTACAACCAAGACGCGCTTGCCCATGATCTCGGGTCCTCTATCAGGGAATACCGGTGACGCGGCGTCAACGATTATTGCGTCGCGGTTGTACTGCCTGACGTTTTCCCGAACTATGTCAACATCTTTGGCGTTGGCAGTCTCGATCTTGTTAATTACTACGATATCCGCCATCCGCAAGTTGGCCTCCCCGGGATGGTACGATATCTCGTGCCCGGGCCTGTGCGGATCTACTAACACTATGTGGCAGTCAGACTTGTAGAACGACAGATCGTTGTTTCCTCCGTCCCAGAGAACTACGTCGACTTCTTCCTCCGCCCTTCGCAAGATCTCGCCGTAATCCACACCGGCGTACACGATGGTCCCGCGATCGATATGGGGCTCGTATTCTTCCCGCTCTTC
>DAIRWA010000237.1:0-872 GCA_036802545.1 Bacillota bacterium
ACGTGAAAAGCCCACCGTGCCGGGCAACAACCTTCCCCAGAACAACGAGTTCCTCAGGGTTCGCATGATACACGGGTTGGTACGTGAGGCCCGTGGAAATGCCGAACGCGCCCATCTCCATGGCCGATTCCGCCAATTGCTCCATCCTGGCCATCTCCGAACCGCTAAGGAGACGCCCCTCAAACCCCGCTACCGCTACCCGAAGGGGAATGTGGCCCACAAGCGGGGCTACGTTAACCGCAGATCCAGCCCCGTCGAGGAACCCCAGGTAGTCAGCAAAGGACTCCGGTTTTGCCCCGGACTCTGCCCCTAGAACCCCGGCCTGATAGTCATATAGTGCCGCGCTGTTCTCCGGTGCCACCGCGGTCCCCATACCGCAATGTCCAACGACCACTGTAGTTACCCCTTGGGAAAGTTTGGGGGTATTGAAGGCGTCGGATGCAACATACAAGTCATCATGGCTATGCATATCGATGAACCCCGGGCTGACTACCAAACCCGACGCATCGATCGCGGCCTTGCTTGGATACTTCTCCGAACCCCCGTGGATAAGGGCAATCTTGTCTCCGGATATGTAGACATCCGCACCAAACCTGGGCTTGCCTGAACCGTCGACTACCGTCCCACCCAGAATCGCCACATCAAACATCGGCCTCCACCTCCACCCAATATTATGAAGCAAGCTTCATGCCATTAGTAAGACCCGCACAATTACAGCATTTCGAGTTGATCCGTACGCCTAACATTATCAAGTCTGCGAAAAGCGTTGTCGTCTTCGGGAAACTCCCGATTCCCGTCGATTCCCGCGAACGCACGCACGGCTACAAGGAAAGGTCCACCGTCGTGTGGTATTGATAGATTGGGGGGTGAGC
>DAIRWA010000237.1:882-3085 GCA_036802545.1 Bacillota bacterium
TCAGGCGGCACACTTGGAGCAGATTCTCGAAACATTCTCAGCCATTCTCAACTGCCACATTGATTTCACCAACACCACCGGCGACAGCATTGCCAGTAGCTCTTATATCAGGAGAAGGGCTGAAGACAACCCCAGGCCCGTTCCCTTTGGCGGGCTTGTCACTCAGCGAGTAGTTGAGGACTCTTCGACTTTTGTTCTGGATAGGCGGTTCACAACTCGCACGGAACCATGCAATTCTTGCTCTCACAGCCATAACTGCGAGATCAAGCTGGAAGTCGTTTCGCCCATCGTCGTCGACGAGGAAACAAGAGGCGTGTTGGCGTTTGCCGCCTACAACAGACTTGAGGCGGATTGGCTGGCCTCGCAGCTTGACGTCTTTAGCACTATCAACAACTCTTTGGCCCGAGTAATCGCCAGCTTCTTGAGCGCTGCAGGGGATATCTTCGAGCAAGACCGGGTTTTCGATGAACTATGGCATGCCCGTTCAGACTCCGTCCCCAAACCCGGCACCCGTCCGCTCCTCAAGGAATCTTTAACCGATCCCTTCGAAAAGATACTGGGTCTCAGTCCGGAAGTGATCCGGGCAAAAGAACACGCTGCCCAGATCGCCAAGTCCGACGAAAATGCATTGATTGTTGGAGAGACCGGAACGGGGAAAGAGCTGTTCGCGAAGGCAATTCACGCTTGCAGCGGTCGCAGCACCGGCCCTTTTATCGCAGTCAACTGCGCGGCCATACCCGACTCTCTCCTTGAGAGCGAGCTATTTGGCTACTGCCCGGGCGCATTTACAGGAGCAAACACTCACGGTCAAAAGGGACGAGTAGAAGCGGCCAGCGGAGGAACGCTGTTTCTCGACGAGATCGGAGAGATGTCCCTCCACCTTCAGGCGAAGATTCTGCGCCTCATTGAAGAGAAAACCGTGCACAGAATTGGCGAAGCGGCTGAGCGACAGGTTAACGTGAGAATCATCGCCGCGACTAACCAGCAGTTTCCCGAGCTCCTCGAAGGCAACGCGTTGCGAGCGGACCTGTTCTACCGGTTGGCGGTCCATTACCTTGAACTTCCTGCTTTGCGAGACCGGAAAGATGACGTGAGGTTCCTGGCCAACGTGTTCCTGCAAGAGAACGGATGCTCTCCCGAGGCTATCTCGCCCCTAGTCGGGAATGTAATCTCTGTGTATGATTGGCCAGGAAATGTAAGAGAGCTAAAGAACTGCATTCTACACAGCACTAATTTGGCGGCCGGCCGCAAGATCAAAGTCGAACACCTCCCCCCATGGATCGTTAAAAGAGCTGAAAACCGCTCCCGTGCGGGCCGAGTTTGTGACGTGAGCGGCAATTCCGATCGTCTTAGTGTCCTGGACAATGCCGAGGCAGAACAGATCCGTCAGGCTCTGGACAGATTTGGATGGTCGGGTTCGGGTAAGCGGGACGCGGCCCGACATCTAGATATCAGTTTGAGCACGCTCTACCGTAAGGTGAGACTGTACAGCATTAAGAGGGAGTGAGGGCGAGGGGAAACGGCTGTTGTTTTATGTGTCTACACGTTACTATATGTTGCCACTCGTGATACAGTCCGATCGGAGGCGCAGACATGACCGACGCCTATCTCACCGCAGAACAGGTCGCCAGCATACTTGGTCTATCAACATACACCGTACGGGCGTACGCGAGGAAAGGGATTCTCCCCGCCTACAAGGTGGGGAACAGCTGGAGGTTCTCTCGGGCGTCACTGAAGGAGTGGGTTGAGTCAGATCGCAAACATGAACCCTTCATTGTCCGAGATGCGGTTAAAATCAGCGTGTATGATGCGAGCTATGTGGTCTTAGCTGAGCGTCACAGGTGCGTACTCTATACAGCTGACCAGAAGATGGTCAATGCGATCCTACCGTATTCGGACCGCGTTCGGCTGATCAGTGACTACGGCCTGTGATATCGGCATGACCGGGGGGCGAGGCTGATTGCTCCACCTGCCGCGATCTAGAGAGCCTGGCCCCTTTTCATCTTTTCGCGCATTTTCTGGACAGCTTCTTCCGGTATCGGTTTAGCTTCAGAGGGGATAGAGCTTTTGCCCCATCCCCTCTGAAGCTAGATTCTACGCTACCAACTCGGGTTACATCTCGATTTCAGGATAGTTGATCTCCAGCCATTCCTCCGAATCATCTTCTCTGCGCTCATAGAGGTGGCTGTTGATGGCCTCCTGC
>DAIRWA010000238.1:0-3052 GCA_036802545.1 Bacillota bacterium
TCCCTGGCGTGCATGTCCACAACCTTTTTATAGTACTGCCGCCCGATCTCGTAGTCTAGTTCTACATCCGGCAGCGCCGTGGAAAACTCCTCGGCTTCAAGGCTTCTGGGAGACACATTGTGCGGGATGGAATAGGACGCCAATTGAGCGTAGTCGGGGTAAATAGTGCTCAAGGACGCGGTGTCTTTGAATATCGAGTGCAGTTCGGGGTAATCTCGCTTCGCGATCCTGCTCTTCCAAAGCCTATTGGCTCTGAACCATTCGTTGGTTTCACGGATCCAGCTTACGATATCGGCGAATCCGTCTTCGCCAAAAGCGGCCTTTCTTGCCGCCGTGGTGTGTAGCCTGTCATAGGTTTGCCGGCGTTGTTCCTGTGTCATCCGGCTCCAAGCCAGCCGGTTCACGGCACCGGAAGCCTCGTCGGTCCTGTAGGTCTTGCCGTCCATCTGATACTCCACGTACTGCCCGAGTCCTCCCCAGAGCATGCTTGGCACGTAGGTCACGGTGACTCCGTTGTCTTCTGCCGCAAGAACCGGGCTAGCGACTACCGGCACGGTGAGTACCATACATAGAACAATCACGAGGGAAAGCTGCCTTCGCGCTTTTCTGAGGTTTTCTATCACGATGAACATCTCCTTGTCTTGGTTCTACGCACAACCCTAGAGGCACCGGCCTATTACCAACCGGTAACGACTGATTCCACGCCGGTCTCACGCCATAGTTTTTGCTTCACCTCTATCACCGCCTGTTCGTCGACCATGCCGTGCATAAGCTCGACCCGGATGGTTTCGGCTTCGTCACCGAAGGTGAGATAGATCCGCGACCGGTCGATGACTATGGCATTCAGCCGCGATCCACGCACACCCTCAAAACCCCACTTGTAGATTCTGCTGCCAATCAGGATACCGAAGGTTGACACCACGGCTTCCTCCGTATCCCTCTTACCCTCTCCTCCTGATATGGAGATGACAGCCAACGGTACGACGAGGATGCGATTGTCCCAAATAAGGCTCGCCTCTCTAAGCAAGCGACTTTCCCTCGCCAGAAGCATGAGCACAACCATACTTGAGGCTCCAAGGGCGTACGCGACCTCCTTCATCGGTATCACGGCGGACCACACTGTTAAGCACATTCCTGCCGCAAAGAACGAAGCGTAACCTCGAAGTCGCTTTTGGATAGCCTTCACATACATCACACCTCTTCACACAACAGTCTAGGGATAAATGAGGGGAAGTCATCGAGCTAAAGTATGAAATCGCGAAAAGAAGCCTCTCATACTTAAGTATGAGAGGCCCGATGTGTCAGTGTTTGTAGGGCTTCTAACGCTACAAAGCGGATTGGTTTTTGAGAATGGTGCTGATAAGCTCCGCGCGACTGCCGACGTCGTATTTCGAATAGATGTTCCTTGTATGGGTTTTGACAGTGCTTTCGGTGATGAACAGTGTTCCGGCGATTTGGCGGTTGGACTTACCTGACAGGATAAGCTCTAGTACTTCCTTCTCTCGGTCGGTCAGAGGATAAAGGGTCTTTGTCTGATGCAGGATGTCCTTCTGCCGGTTCTTGCTCATACTGTCATAGGCGGCAAGATAGGTGTGGTTCTTTAGCAGCATAATGAGCTGACGGTTGAGCGGCGGCAGCATGACCAACGTGACACATACAACCGTTAAAGCGATGACCGCCACTTCAGCGCCGGGAATCTGAAAGGACGTCACCGCCATTCCGACAACGCCGCCGCAAAGAACTCCTAATACATTTGATGACAGCCCGATGCCGAACACCTTAACCGGGTTTTCGGTATAGTCCAGCATCTCGCCGATGATACTCCACCAGAAGAGATCGAAAATGCCGCACGCGCCGAGCATCAAAGTATCCACAATGAGATAGTCGGACACATCCCGTCCCAACAGCATAAAGCTTATAAAGGCTCCCACGATCATTGCCATGCCAACATACAAGATGCTTGAACGCTTCGCCTCGACCGGCAAGTTCCGCATGACTATGAGCGCGACGATATACGGCACGGCCCAATACCAACTCACGAGACCCGTGAGATGCTGAAAACCCGGGTTTATGACCTGATACATTAGGCCTGAGTTGATGGTAATGATGAAGACGAACAGGCATAGCATCATCAACGCTCTCTTCATGTCGCCGCTAGGGTCGCTTACAGGCTCTTCCCACCGGCCATCTTTCGTATCGTCAGGCAGCGCCGAAATAAACGCCATGCCGGCCACAAGGCACAACATAGAAAGGGCGAGTCCGATAAGCGGCGACAGACTCACGGCCATCACATTGACCAAGATCATAATGATGTTGGAGTATATCAGTACATCCGCGCAGGACTTGATGCGCTGTGTTCTGGGTGTAAAGGCCTTAAGCAAATGCCCCCACGACGCCACGGCGAAACCTGACGCAAACCCGCTCACGATCAATCCTATTGCCCACAGCGCTGATGGAGCAAAGAAGAACGGTACGGTCATGAGTAGACAAACACCCATGCCGCCAAGCAGCGCGCGTTTCGCCGCTTTCGGAGACCTCACAAGGTAGCCGCAAGAAAAGAGCCCGGCAAAATGCGAAATGATCGCTGCCAATATGTAGCCGGAGGGCCCGACCTCGCGCAGCTCCAGAAGACTATAGAGCACCTGCCCCTCAAACAGAAAGGACAGGATATAGGCAAATAGAAGGGAAAACCCGGCAACGGAAAAGAGACGCCCCTTCAAGGCCCCAGAAGCCACCTCACTCTAGTATTGTCCTTATACAAGCCAACTTGCACTGTGTGATTATACCATAGAGGACCGGCATTTCGTCTCTCGTGAAGCCAGATGACGCGGGCGTTTCCGGGGAATCCGGACGGATCGGGGGCCTTCGAGCTTCTAGCTAAGGTGCTGCCGGAAACCGACGCGGTAGTGGGTTTCCGGCAGTCAATCTTCGAGCCTACAGCCTAGTCGCTGAGGAGTCTGAAGAGCACCTGTGCCATTCTGGCACGAGTCGCGATCTCCATCGGGTTAAGTCTGCCTGCGGCTCCTTGGATAATCCCGGCTCTGACCAATGA
>DAIRWA010000239.1:0-3037 GCA_036802545.1 Bacillota bacterium
TCCTCTATGGATTCTGGACGAAACCATGGTTGGTTTGGACCCGAGATCATCTTTCCTCCTCAAGGAACTCATGCGGTCCCACACAGAGCAGGGGGGAGCCGTGTTCTTCTCCACTCACGTAATGGAGGTCGCCGAGAGGCTGTGCGACCGCGTCGGCATCATCCACAAGGGAAGGCTCATCGCCGTAAACACGGTTCAGGACATGAAAGACCTGTTTGCCAAGGAAGGCGACAAGTCATTGGAGGAGATTTTCCTGGAGATTACGGAGGCCAAGTTGCCTGAAGAGCAGCTACGGTCGCTTGCGAAGTAGATCTAGGTCGGGGGGAGGTTGATATCATGAGCGCATGCGGCGAACGTCTTTTCAGAACCGGTGAAAGAGGACCTTTTTCCGCCTTGATGCGGCTTCAGATAAAGACTGAATTTGGTATGCGGGGGATGTCCGACAAACTTGGACTAGGCAAGAAACCTAAAGCCGCTTACCTGTACTTGGCGCTGATGGGGTTCGCGTTTATCCCTTTGCTTGGGGTTATGTACGCAATGTTCGAGTCTTTGGCGTCCATGGCTATTTCCATGGGACAGCCGGGACTACCGGTCATTCTAACCGTTACGTCGGCACAAGCCCTTGTGATGTTCATCGGGATTAGCGGACTGATGTCGATTCTGTATGAGAGCCAGGACCTCGAGACGCTTCAGTCCATGCCTTTCACCTCGCGTCAAATTATGTCAGCCAAGGTGCTTTCCGCTTACCTGCCTCAGTTGTTCACGGCGGCAGTCGTGGCGCTGCCCTCTTTCATAGCTCTTGGTCTGAAGCTCAATTCGCCTTTGTTCTGGCTATCGGCTCCGGTGGTTCTGCTGACTACTCCGTGCATTCCCACAGCGTTGGCGCTTATTGTGTTGGTACCCTTGATGAAGGCGACAAGCAGGTCCAAGAGGCGGGATTCCTTCAGAGTCGTGTTCGGGCTGGTCCTGTTTGCCTTAGTGATCGGATTTCAGTATCTCAATATGAACATGACGAGGGACCCGCAGGGGTTCGTTCAGGCGCTTATGCAGCGAAACGGTCTCATTCAGGCCATGGCCGGGTATTACCCGCCTCTGAGGTGGGCGGCCCTGGCTTTGACCGCTGACGCCCCGCTGACGCTCTTGGGCAATATGGCTCTATACGCAGGTGTTTCGGTGGGAGCTCTGGTCCTGGTCACTTCTGTGTCGCAGCGGTGGTTCCTGGGTGGGATCTCTCGAGACGTGCGTCGCACAGCGCCGGCCAAAACCGGGAAGGCAGGGGCTTCCCAAGAAGTCTCCATTGGAAGCAGTTCAGTGCTCAGGTCTCTTATAGCCAAAGAGCACAGAACCATGGTCCGCAATACCAACTGGCTCCTAGTGACCCTGACGAACCTGACCATAGTCCCGTTGATGATGCTTATCAGCAGCTTTGGGGCAGGGAAGTCCGAGATCGCCACTCTTCTGGATCAGGTGAGGGCCATGGTGCCGGCGGAGTATCTAGTGCTGGGCATCGCCGCCGCCCAGGGGCTTACCGTCTCCCTAAACCAAGTGGCATCGACCGGGGTCAGTAGGGAGGGGCCTCAGTTCGTATTAAGCAAGACCTTGCCGGTTTCACCGCGACTTCAGGCGAGAGGAAAACTCCTGTACTCCATGGGATTCGCTCTCGTACAACTTGTGATACTGCTTGCGTCAGTCGGTTTCATCCTGCGCCCCGATGCCGCCACGCTCGCCTTGGCAGCAGGGTTCGCGCTCCTGGTTTCATGGCCTGTGAGCGTCATCTGCCTGATGAACGACCTTGTGGCGCCCAAACTGAAATGGACCAACCCTCAGCAGGCCATGAAAGGCAACTTTAACGCACTCATCGCCGGGCTCGTTGCCGTGCTGTACCTGGGAGTCTTCTATTTTGGGGTGAGGGCTTTGTACCCTAAGGTCTTGACAGGGTGGGGGTTGTATGCCGCGGTAGGCATCGCGTTGGCCGTGACAGGCGGGCTCCTGCATAGAGGAATGGAGTCTTTGGCTTTGTCCAAATACAAGAGCATTGAGCTATAGGTTTCCTGTCTGGGGCAAATGGGGCTACAGAGTTTGGACACTAGACAGCAATTGAAGTGACGATCGCGGTTTCGTTTCGTTTTCCTCGAGAATCGCTTCTGGAGTCAGATATTGGCAGCCCGAGTGGAGCCGCCGAGTACTGCACCAGTCGTGCAAGGAGATGAAGATCCTGCGACCGCAAAGAAAGCTGGCCCCCGCTCCGTCTCCGCGGTAGCATCACTGGGTGGGGGCCAAGCACGTTGTGCCAAGGAGCAGAGTGACGTTGTCGCGCTCTGAACAGTGTCGTTTGTCGTGGGTTGAGTCAGGTTTTCATCAGAATTCGAGGAGGGTTTCACCGGATGACTGCTTTGGAGGTCGCGAAGAAAATCAAGGGACAGATAGTCGCATGGAGACGGGAAGTCCATCAGAAACCGGAACTGGGTTTGGAGACCCCAATGGCTGAAGCCCTGATAGCCGGGGCTCTAGCGGATATGGGGCTCGAGGTACGGACGGGTATCGGCGGACACGGAGTCGTGGGTTTGCTGCGTGGCGAAGGGCGACAGGGTTCGGGCGCGGAAGAGGCTGCTACAGGGGCGGCTGTGGGTGCGGTTTCGGAGGCTGTAACGGGGGCAGCTGCGGGGGCGGTTTCAGGAGCTGCTTCAAGGATGGCTCCCGTCAAGACCTTCGCTATCAGGGCTGATATGGATGCCCTCCCCGTTACCGAGGAAACAGGGCTCCCATTTGCCTCCAAGATCCCCGGGCGGATGCACGCCTGCGGACACGACGCCCACGTCGCGATGCTGCTGGGCGCGGCCAAGATTCTCTCGGACATGAAGGACAGTGTGCAGGGGAACGTCAAGTTCATCTTTCAGCCCGGCGAGGAGGGCCCCGGCGGAGCCCGGCCTATGATTCTCGACGGAGCTTTGAAGAACCCCAGAGTGGACGCCATAATTGGCGCTCACGTGGGTTGCCTGTGGGATGCCGGCCTCGGCCAGCTGGGGATTACGCCAGG
>DAIRWA010000240.1:0-3025 GCA_036802545.1 Bacillota bacterium
GAGCCTATGAAAACGGTGTCTGGTTCTTCTGCGCCAACAAAGTGGGACGCGAGGCGGATACGATAGTATACTGCGGACAAAGTATCGCGGTCTCCCCTGATGGTCAGACGCTAATGAAAGGTTCTACAGATCGCCAGGAAATCGTGCTGATCGACGCAGACGTTCAACCAGGCCGTAGAGCCCAAGCCTTGGCCATGAGAAAAGAATACTTCAACGAGAGTTTCTTGCTGTTGAACAGGCCCAACGACGAGGTTCCCCTAGCGAAGACGTTGCGGGATCCGATAGTCCCCGGTAAGGAGACCGCCCTGGTGGGTGCGGTCCAGGTTGACAGAGACATATCGCTCAAGGATTATCTGGAACAGGCGTCTTTTGCAGCGCGAAAACTGTGCGAACAAGGGGCTTCTCTGGTCCTCCTTCCCGAATCCCCGTGCACTGCCGTGCGCAATGCTTCCGCCCTCATCAGAGACGCTTTCACTCCCATCGCCAGGCAGTTCGGCGCGTATATAGCATTGACGGCAGGCCGGAATCCGTCAACCTTGGTGTTGGGACCCTTGGATTTCGGCGAACGAGCCTTCACCAGCTCATCGGAACTCCTCACGCTAAACGGACTCAGGATTGGCTTCATGAAAGGCAAAGAAGGCATGGTACCCGAGGTGGCAAGATCACTTTTCCTGCAAGGTGCCGATGTGATAGCCTGGCAGGGAGATTTGGGTTCAGGCCATCAAAGGTCTCTAGCTGTGACGCGGGCTTTGGAGAACCGGGCCTACGTGATTTTTGCCAACTGCTCCTCCAGGGACGAAAGAAACAGCCTCATAGTCTCTCCAGATGGACGGATCCTTGCGGAGACGTTCCCTGGAACCAAGCAAGGTATCTTGGCTCAGGTTTCGGCTGGGGTCGCTCGCGTGAAACAGGTGACCTGGGGCACGGATGTCTTTAGGGACAGGCTTCCGCACTTGTACGGTGAACTGACGAAGGTCTAACGCGGCGCGCGAGAGACCCTGCAGCTAAGGGCTGCGAATGAAAGTCTATGGATGCGCCTCTGGATGGCGGTATCGTCGGGGACTAGGCGGATGCTCGGGCTCGTGCTCTGGCGAATGGTAGCTGCCAACATGCGCTTTACTCCCCACCCGTTATCCCCAACGTGCTGCTCAACATGCTTTCCACCTTCACGCGATTCGAAGATTCCAACACATGCCAGGGGTACTGCCTTTCCGCATATTCATCAGCAACCCATGCAAGAAACCGATTTGCCCTGTCCGTATCGTTCATCATGACCGAGGCAACCGCCATCTCAGCCCAGGGGAAGCGGTCATCGGTCTCCCCTTGATACCACTTCGGAAACTCGGCGTTGAACGAATCCCAGATCGCGACCGCTCTAGAATCAGCGGGCGGAATTATCCCCGAGGAAATCAAGAAAACCTGGCTTACGGCATCAGGATACCATCTACCGCGCCTTGGGTAGCGCTTCCCCAGCCAACTGAAAGACCAGGCGTAGTCATCTCCCCCAGGGCGCTTGAGCACCGTTTCTATACCTTTGCCAATTGCCTCTGCCGTCAGCCTGTACCGATCGCATTCATCTGTGTATCCCAAGGACTCAAGAGTATCGGCCCAGTCCATCAGGCCTCTGTAGTCCTCGGCGTTGTCCATAAGATACTTGGTCCCGCTGTTGGGAGCCACTCGTACCAGGCCGTCTTCATCCTGAAGGGTATGGAGGACGCTCGCCACGGTATCTATAGAGGATTTATTGCTCTTGACATAATCTCCATCGCCGGTGACCCGGTAGTAACAGGCTACCAGGGAAAGGAATGTTGACGCGTAGCTATCCGCCGAGTCGTACCGCCGCGTGGGCAGCAACTCCCCTCCCTGAAGACTAAAGTCATAGACTGTTCCAGAGAGCCCCCAGCGGTCGGGCATATTGAGGTTTTCGATGTACCAGTCCATATATCGAAGGCACGCCTCAGGATCCCCCTCTGCGAGCTGCCTGGCAGCCAGGTTCGCGAAGTATGGGATCACCAAAACACCCGCCGGAGTCTGGGCTATTGCCCCGTTGGGGAGTTGACAGCTCATGAGCCATTCAATCTCGGCGGCAGCGGCCATTATCGCCTCGCGAGGGTCAACTCCATCTCCCAGTCCCAGCTCAGCTGCGCTTAGGCCGCCTCTATCGACACCGTCTGGGCCACCCCGGGCCGCCTCACCGATCTCGCCTGTTTTGCTCAGCTCGTCCAAATTGCCCTGCCCGCCCTGGCATCCGTCATCCTCGCCATCACGACCACCGCCCTCTGCCCTTGCCTCGAATCGATCCCCATGGTCCGTCGCATCCAAGACCCAAACCGGTGATATCCACGAGGCCGCTGCTAAGCAGAAGATCACAAAAAGGAAAAACGCAATGAGGGGCCTATGTTGGGCAAGCCACGACAAACGACGCATCTCCTTCTCCCGATCCTACTCACATTCCTATGCGGTATTAATTGAATGGGGAACGAGCAAAGTCCTGCTAGAGAGGGGAAGCGGCATATGGAAACGATACCCTTCGCGTTGTGGACGAATCGGGGGACTGCGCTATCACTCGACTGTTTCTTTCACTCAGAATCGTGTAACGCCACTGTGGTGGCCCCTGCTTCTCCCTCTCTACCATGGTGACTCTGACGCTGTCGCCCGCCTGCTTACCGATTTTCACGCGGATGTCCTTACGCAGACCGATGATATGGCACGGCGTGCCCTTCTTGCGACCTACCCGTCATATGGAACGCCGTCAAAAGTAGCGTGAACGAGGACCCGCCCCTTGCCGAACTCGGCTGTACATCAAAAGGGACCTCTACATACGCGCCGTCTAGGTCGGGAACTTTCTTGATGATAGCAGGAAACTCGTAGGTCTTGGGGTTCACGTCGGTCTTGGGGTTCATCGATTACATCCTCACACTCGGATGAAACCTGCATTACCTTGGTGGGGGCTGTGGGTGTTGAACCCACCGCCTTTCGGATGTGAACCGAACGCTCTACCGCTGAGCTAAGTCCCCGGCTTAAT
>DAIRWA010000241.1:0-758 GCA_036802545.1 Bacillota bacterium
GCTCCCGATGCCAATGCCCGTTGAACAGTCTCTCTTACCGGCTCTAGACGGCCCTTGGCAAGATCTCGATAGAAAACGTCGTCCCAGGCCTTCACGTCTATGTTGAAAGCGTCTATCAAGGGTAATGCCTCTTCCCTGGCTTCCTTAGAAATGTACCCGTTGGTGATCATGACATTCCGAAATCCCTGTTCTTTGGCCGTACGAGCGCAATCCAGTACGAACTCCAGTCCCACGATAGGCTCGTTGTACGTGTAAGCGAGTCCTACCACCCTCTTGTCCGTTTCTCTCTCCCTAGACGCCGCTCTGACGATCTGGGCCGGATCGAGCAGAGCACAGTCGGGACGCGATTGGGAGATCTGCCAATTCTGACAGAACTCGCACCGGAAGTTGCAGCCAAAAGACCCCACCGACAGCAACTTGGCTCCAGGTTCTACGTGAAATAGGGGTTTCTTCTCAACGGGGTCAAGAGCCAGGGATGTAACATGGCCATAGCTACGGCTTATGAGGCGGCCGTTGATGTTTTGCCTGACTTGGCAAACGCCGTACTTGTTCGGAGCAATGACACACCTGTGAGGACATAGTTCACAGGCTACGTGGCCGTCTTCCCGCTTACTATAAAACCTGGCTTCCTTATCAGTCGAACTCACGCTGCGCATCACAAACTCCTCTTAACGATACCTGGTCACCGTAAACCGGTACAATCGCACATCTTTTTCCCGTTCCCTAATGCCGGCATTAGGGAACGGGAAAAAGATGTG
>DAIRWA010000241.1:811-3010 GCA_036802545.1 Bacillota bacterium
AAATAATCCCATACCCCTTGGGACCGAGATCCGCCATAGAATCTACTGGTTCGTGAGGCGATAGCACATCCACCGAATAGTCTAGGGTGTCCAGCTCCGACGCGACTATCGGCTCAAACCTGGGGTCCCTAGTCGCAGCGCTCACTGCGTTAGAGACTATCTCCGTGGCGAGGTTGGGAGTAGTCCCTTCTGTGGTGCCGATGCACCCGCGAAGATCCCCCTCCGAATGAATCGAAACGAAGACCCCTCCGGTGCGTCCAAACTCGGTCGGTATCTCCTCGGGAAGCGGAGGAACCTCTCCGATCTTCACGTATTCCTCCACTGTTGCCCTAGCCAGTAAGACCGGAAAAGACTCGTTCCGTCTCAGCCTAGACATCCTCTCGTCGCGCAGTGCGTTTATCTGATCAAGGCGAGATGACCCCGATCCGCCCCTAGGGGTAAACAGCGCTACCGAGTAACCGACTCCAAAAGGCCCCTCATACGACAGGACCTCTGATTTCACGTCCCAACGATCCAATACACCTAACATGAGCGAAATTGGACGTAGCCCGCACTCGCCGGCTTCCTCTATGAGGTCTCCGGGCAACGTAATTATCTTTGAAGGTTCAAAGTCCCTCAACAGGCCCACCAGTCTTTCGTCGAAGACCTTGCCTTTAGGACTGTACCCGGCAGGCGCGTCATCAATGAGCCTGTGGGACAAGTCCCCCGAGGCTAGAACGCCTACCCTGCGTCCAAGACGCCGGCACGCCTTTTCCACGGCAATTCCGACCTTGTAGAGGTTTAGGAGCGATAAGAAACCGATGTTAACCACTACCAAGCGTCCTGTGAAGCCTTTTCGGCCAAGGAAGCTCACCGGCACTACAACCCCATGGTCCAGTTCTTTTTCGATCCCGTATCCAAGGCGTTTCGCCTCGTCCAACAAGACAACAGGGGTGTCGGGGTCGGGAAACGTTTCTTCCACTATGGCCAGAGCCAACTCGGGATCATCGGGGTACCCGATCTGAACAGCAGGAGCCCCGAACGCCGCCAGGTCTCCGTAATGTTCCTCTTCACCTCTTATGGACACAGCGTCTCGAAAAACCGGGCCATGGGGAGTGATGACCAGCAAGGTCTCGATCTTTGACTTAATAAAGGCGGAAGCCAACCGGTCCATGGCCCGCAAAGTGGCTTCGGTTTTCCTTTCCTCTCCACGGCCGACTTCGGGAATAATTATGGCCGGGTGCGGGGCTAGCCCGCAGATAACGATGCCTGATGCCAAATCTAGCGCACCACCTTTTCCACGAAAGGAGACGTGGCGGCCCTCAACAGAGCACTGTACGCGGTTACAAAGGTCACGACGGATCCTACCTTGATGCTGGGAGCGTCCTGAATATCCAGGAGCAGGTGATCGGAAGACGCTCCGAGGATCTCCACTCCCGGTTGGACGGGTGTAAGCCCATCGGGGTCTATGTCTTGACGCCCGATGGAACAGATGGCGCGTTTGCGAATTCCTCTATCCGCGAAGGTAACGACCCCTCCAAACGCATTTTGACCGATTTCGCCTTGGGGCTTGGACGGCTTGACTTGCACCTCAATGACTTCGGCCGATACGGTAAAAGCATCCCTATGGCAGCCCGGAACCGGGGACCTGCACACGGCCTCTGTACCGAGTAGAACGCTCTCGCCGATTCTAAGCTCGGTTATCCCCGGCGGCATGGACTTTTCCATAACTAGTCTCATGTTGGCGGAATTTCCGCCCGACACGATCTGGAGCTTCCGGCCCAAAGAGGCCTCTATGCTGTCTCGTACCTTGAGGAGCTGAAGCATTTTCTCGGGAGTAGGGATTATCCCGCCATAGCATGCCAAATTGACGCCTATGCCGGCGAACTCCACCCCCTCCACCAGACTCATGTCCTTCGCGACATCCAATGCCCTGTGAACCTGAACCCCCTCGCGAAGATCTCCCAGGTCTACCATGAGGACCACCTTGTGAGTCTTGCCAGCCTTCCGAGCCGCCTTGCCAAGCATCTTGACAATCGTGACTTCCGAGTTGAGGCTTATATCGGCGAAGGCTACTGCCTCGTCTATGCGGCTTGGAGCGGGAGCTCTCAGGAGGATCGTTTCCCCCAGATAGCCGTCTTCTCTTACCCGCATCAAGTTTTCAACCCGAGAATCGCCTATGGCAGCGACACCGCCTTGTGTCATGGCCTTCACGACAGC
>DAIRWA010000242.1:0-2977 GCA_036802545.1 Bacillota bacterium
TCTCTGAACGGGAACAACCAGGTCAAATCTGTCTGCCAGCTGTTTCCTGATGTCTTCAAGAGGACCCGGATCTTCGTCTGGGTTTGACGCTGCCCACACGGAAGATGTTACGTCTATCTCGCACGCAGGCAGGCCGACTTCTTCGATTTTCACGCGGCCCGGTTTCGTGCCCATCACCGAAAGGAGCACGTCGGTGATTTCCGGCGCGGTCTCCGCGAGTCTGTTTACCTCGTCTACAAGTATGATTCCTCTATGAGCCATAGGGATAGCGCCGGGAAGCAAGGCCGCTTCAGGACGGGCACGGTCGGTCAACCGGGCAAGGTCTATGCTCCCTAGCACAGTACCCAGCTTGGCTCCGTGGCCGATCTCGACGAAGGGCATAGACGCGTCTTCATAACGGGCGGTGGCCTCGTCTGCTGCCAATCCCGAGTGCAGAGGGCAATGGGGCCGGGAAGGATCGCACTGAAACTGACATCCCCTAATCCGCCGAATTTTCGGTAGAACGTCCCGCGCCCAGCGCATTACAGTCGTTTTTCCTGTACCTCGAAGTCCTTCGGCGTGGACGTGCAGCGGCGTCCCCGCAAGTGTCGAGAGAATGGACATCTCCACAGCCATGAACAAGTTCTCGTTTCCCTGATGTCGTAAGGGCGTTGGTTTTGGCAAGAATAAGACCTCCCGCGGGAGGTATTGTTCCCTCACTGAAGGAGGTCTTAACTATGACTCGTTATGGAAAGAATGGGATAACCGCGGTCAACACGCGACAAACAAAGTCATGAGCTGTCCGCTTCAAAGGCGCCACCAGGCACGATGCCTCAGCGACTAACCGTGGCCCGGCTTTGGAGAAGAACCTTTGAGGTCAAAGTTTTTGGCCGGAGTCGCGTCGTCCACACACCTCGCACTTTTCGCGTCGGGACGTTGTGACGATGTTGAACTCGCTTCGGAGCAGGTCAAATAGAAGCATGCGGCCAATAAGTGGTTCACCCATGTTGAGCAGGAGTTTCATTATCTCGGACGCCTGCATGGCTCCGGCGATTCCAGGCGCAGGACCGACAATGGCTAGCGGGGAAGACGGTTTCTTAGCCGCCGCGGCCTTCTTCGCTTTCTTCGGGAACAAGCATTGATAGCAGGGGCCTCTTCCGGGCGCTATTACAGTTACCATACCGGTGAAGCCGGACACCGCGGCCTCAACCAGAGGTATGTCGGCGTCGACGCAGGCTTTGTTCAGGATGTAGCGGGTTTCCAGGTTGTCGAGGCAGGATGCGACCGCGTCATAGCCGGAAACGATTTCATCCATATTCTCCGCGTCCAGGTTCTTGACGATTGGCTCCACCGTTATATCCGGATTTGCGGCGGCAAGCATTCTTGTCAGCGTGGGCGCTTTCATCTTACCGACATCGTCCGGCCGGTACATGAATTGGCGGGGAAGGTTAGACAGAGACACCGAGTCCGAATCTACAAGACCGATATGCCCGACACCCATGCCGGCCAGGTAGAGGCTGCACGGTGTGCCGAGTCCGCCGGCGCCTACTATCAGTACCCGCCTTGAGAAGAGCTTCTTCTGGCCGTCTTCGCCGACTTCCGGCAGCATGATTTGTCTGGAGTAGCGTTCGTTGGCCACGACGCTTAGCGGTTCACGGTTCAGGTTGCTCACTTCATCCACCTCATATATGCAGCGGTTCGATCTTCTTTGTCCATCGTCTTGATTCCCGCATCCCTCTTGAGGCCGTCGCAGGTTTCGGCAATGTCATGCGAGGTTCCCCCGTGTCCGTGCGGCAATCCATCGTTAGGCAGCTGGACACAGGTTAGACATCGTCTTGTTTCCTCACTATCATGCTTTCCTACTAGGAGAAACACCCCTCTTGTCGAATTGTACATGAAAACTCGTATGTGTCAGAAGGAGGCCGCTAATTGTCAGACATACTTTTCAAGAACGTTCGCGTGGTTGATGGAACCGGGGCTCCTTGGTTTCGCGGCGAAGTGCTCATCAAAGATGGGGTGATCGCTGCAGTCGCCAAGAAGGCGGAAGGCTGTACGTCCCGCGTCATCGACGGCAAGGGGCTGGTGCTTGCCCCAGGTTTCATTGATTCTCACAGCCACTCAGACACGGAATGGTTTACCGATCAGCGCGGCGAGTCGAAGATCCGCCAGGGTGTTACCACCGAGGTGACCGGCCAGTGCGGAGAATCGGCGGCACCTCTGAACAGGGAGAAGCTGGGCGATGGACAGGCGGCTGGGGATAGTGCCGGCAATGTCGGCGGCTCCGACGCAGGTGGGGCCCCTGGCTCTGACTCCGGTGAGAGCGGAGTGGGCGATACGGTAGGCGGCGCCACGAGCATATCGGGAGCTGCGTCGGACCGCGCTTCCTTGCCAATCTGGAGTTCCTTTGACGAGTATCTATCGGCTTTGAGCAGCAACGGATTAGGGGTAAACCTGGCTTCCCTTGTTGGCCATGGAACTATACGGATTGCGGCCATGGGCTACGATGACCGACCGCCTACCTCCGACGAGTTGACTCGGATGAAGGAGTATATGAAGGAAGCCATGGAAGCCGGCGCGTTCGGGTTTTCCAGCGGGCTCATCTATCCGCCCGGATCCTACGCGTCCACCGATGGATTGGTGGAACTGGCCAGAGTGATGGCCCCTTACGGCGGCATCTACGCGACACATATGCGAGATGAGGACCTGGCGCTCCTGAAGTCTGTGAAGGAGGCTATTGAGATCGGGAGTCGAGCTGGGGTTTCCGTCCACATTTCTCACCATAAGGTATGCGCTAAGCACGCTTGGGGGCAAGTCAACGCCTCGCTGGCTATGATCGACGAGGCGAGACGGAACGGAATCGACGTTACCGCCGATCAGTACCCGTATGTAGCCACCGCAACCGGACTTTCTTCGATAGTTCCATCCTGGGCCCACGACGGCGGACCGAAAGCGCTGCTTGCGAGGCTCAAGGATCCGGTAACGGGCGCCGCTCTGAAGG
>DAIRWA010000243.1:0-2913 GCA_036802545.1 Bacillota bacterium
GGCGCAGATTGCCACGGCTCTGGTTCTGGACGTCTCGGGGTTGTCAGGCCACCATATGGTTCTGGATTGGACGAAGTGTGTCGGCGCGGTAGTCTTTGTCGTAGGAGCCTATCTGCTTCTAAGGCAATCCCCTTGATTCGACTTTCGGGGCCGTTCATGGAAGGTTTTGCATGTTTTGCATAGAAGGTTATGAAGGAACTGACCCCACGGTAAAGGAAGTATTTGCGGAGTACGTGAGGGCCAGTGCGCCCGAAATGAAACCGATAAAAAAACGCCGCCTCTTGCGAAGCGGCATTGGGAGAGGAGAAACCGGAGGAAGAGCCTGTTAGGGGCAATCTTTTGGATTGCACCCTGACTCTCGCTACATACTATGGACAAATTCGGAAGGGTTTATACACTAGAGATTACGAGAAGACACCATGAGCATTATGTCGAAGTCCGAACCGGAGGGCCCTTAATTGCTTAAAGCTGTGTATCCAGGTAGTTTCGACCCGATAACCTACGGCCACCTAGATATCATCGCCCGCGCCGCAAGCTGTTATGATCAGCTGCACGTGGCCGTGTTCACAAATTCCGAGAAAGACCCTATGTTCTCCGTGGAAGAAAGAGTGAAGATGCTAAAGATTACTTGCGAGCACCTTCCTAACGTGACCGTGGCTTCCTCTCGCGGGCTTCTGGTGGATTACGCGAAAAAGCACGACATCAGAGTTATTGTAAAGGGCCTACGGGCTGTATCTGATTTTGATTACGAGTTCAAAATGGCTTTGATGAACAAGCAGTTATCTCCCGACATCGAAACGGTGTTCATGATCACGGCCCTTCAGTACCTGTACCTTAGCTCCAGTTTGGTCAAAGAAGTAGCTTCTCATGGCGGGAGGATCACAGATCTGGTGCCACCTTCCATTGAGAAGTTGGTTTTGGAACGGCTAAAAGACAAGAAGTGAGACGAGGTGTACATCATGGACGTAATGGCACTTCTGGACAGGCTCGACACTTATCTATCCGAGTGCTCGAGGGTTCCTTTGGTGGGCCGGCTCATGGTCGAAGAGGACGAGGTTTTCGCTATTATAGACGACCTTCGCGCCGCGCTTCCCCAGGAGCTGGAACATGCCAAGTGGCTACTAAAAGAACGAGAGCGCATTATCGCCGAGGCTCGCAAGGAAGCAGACGAGATTCTCAACGATGCCCAAGGGCAAATCGCTTCTTTGGCATCCGAGTCCTCGATTTCAAAAGAGGCCAGGAATCAAGCGGAAGACCTCATGGATAAGGCCCGCGGCGTCGCCCGTGAGATCAACTCAGGCGCGCGTGAATACGCCGACGACCTTATGCAGAGGGTTCAAGAAGTCATGGAAGAGGTTCTTGAAAGGGTAAAGCAAGGTCGCAGGGAGCTGGTCCCCGACAAGGAAGCTGCCCCCACTTCGTCTCTGGACGATCCTGATTTCGCCGACGACCTTTTTGGCGCCGGCGCTTCCACCGATGGTCCTGATGAAGATGAGGACTGGTTTCAGGACGAAGTCTCGGTCAAGGGTAACAAAAGGAGAGGCCGCGGCTAGAACTGATCTTACCGTCCTTTTGCGGCGTTTCTTATAGTGTGTATTGCCGTGAAGATCAGTGGGATTACGGCCATTAACCCTATGAGTCCGAGACAGGTTCCTGTGGCCGAACCGAGATTATCGAACCACGCGAGAGACCCTGTGATGGCGTGAGGCTCAAATGCCGGAAGCGCCCATCGCATAGGGTCTCTGGTCATTAGAGCGTAGGTAAAGAGCCCCGCCAGAATCCCTTGAAGGCCCCTGCTTGCCACGTATGGCCATACGGAGAGCTTTGCGCTGTGGATAACGGCGGCGACCTGGGCATGCACCGATAGGCCGCTCCAGGCGATAAGGCCACCCACAAGGGCTACCCGTGCCATGAGTGGCGATGTGGCCTGGCCTGCCATGGAACAGCCAATGGTTATCTCGAAAAGCCCGCTCACCAAGGATTCGTGGAGGGCTTGAGGAATGATCCGTTCCGGCACCACCTTTGAGATAGCCGAAGACAATAAGCCTGCTACGCCGTAGCTTCTCAGTATTTCGAAAACGACCGATGACAGCACTATGAAGCCCAGGATCATCAAGAGTGCAGTGACAGATTTGTTTACGGCCGCGCCCAGTATCTCTCCAAAGGGTTTCGGGTTCTTGCGCTGGGCGTTGCGCATGGACCTATAGGCTCTCGCGACGATAAAACCGCGTTCTTCGCCGTCGAGCGGTGGGCTTTGCGGTGACTTTCTCCGCCAGAATCTTAGGAGCATCCCGACGGTTATGGCCGAGACGTAATGTCCGATGAGCAGGATAGGCCCGATGTCAACCCGCTTGAACATGCCTACGGCCACGGCTCCGCTCATGAACAATGGGTCCGAGGTGTTGCAGAAGCACATGAGCCTTTCGGCCTCGGTCTTGGTTGCCAGCCCGCCCTCCTTGAGCCTGGCGGACAGAGACGCGCCAAGGGGGTATCCGGACGCCAAGCCCATGGCGAAAGCAAAAGACCCCGCCCCCGGCACATTAAAGAGCGGCCTCATCAAAGGTTCCATGAAAACCCCCATGAAGTGCACAATACCCATTCCCATGAGGAGTTCGGCCGCGATGAAAAACGGAAGAAGGGCAGGCAGAACGATTTCCCACCATACCGTAAGACCCCTTGCGGCCGCTTTGAAAGACGGCTCGGGCAGTAGTATCATTGAGAGCGCGACCAGAACGACAAGGCCCGCGGAACCTACCGATATCACCGCTGCTTTCCTGGTCCTAAGCAAGTAAACGAAGGCCATGATGACTGCGAGGGCCAAGAGCGGCGTCAATTTCATGTGAAAAGGCCTCCTTTGCCAGCCATAAATGTATATGGGTAAGAGAAGAGGGGTATTCAGGCTTGGGCACATGT
>DAIRWA010000244.1:0-2907 GCA_036802545.1 Bacillota bacterium
GCCAGAGTGGAGAGAATTGGGGAAAAACCACTTTGTAGCGTGTCATCTGGCGGATTGAAGATGTGCTAGTCACCGGATGTGTGCATGGACTTTGCATTGCAGTTGACGACGGGTGAGCGGGTTGAATGACGGTTTGCAGGGAGGACCGCCGGTCAAGCCTTGTCGCGGTCACCGGCTGCCTCGTTAAGATAACGGAGAAATCGGAGGTATGAGTCTTGAGCACTAACGCAGACGCAGATAGGGAAGTCATTGCATGGCTAGGGGAAAACGCGATTCCGGTGAAGTCGGTCGTGGCCGGTAACGGGTTCGACGATTTGCAGCCGCTGAAGGATATCTTGAAGGACGTAAGGCTAGTGGGATTGGGCGAAGCTACCCACGGCACCCGCGAATTCTTCCAGTTTAAGCACCGCCTTCTAGAGTTCCTCGCGCAAGAAATGGGCTTCACCGTTTTTTCAATCGAAGCCAGTTACGCGGCTTGCCTCAAGATCAACGACTATGTGTTATACGGTCAAGGAGATCCCGCGGAGGCGTTGGCGGGTCAGGGGTTCTGGGTTTGGGATACAGAGGAAGTCGCCGCCATGATCGACTGGATGCGCCGGTACAACCTTGAGCAAAGCGCGGAAAAGAAACTGAAGTTCTACGGCTATGACGTTCAGGTTGTGGACCTCGCCATCAAGCTGGTGCGAGAATATATGGCCAAAGTAGCGCCCGAGCGTGCATCCGAAACCGACGCCATTCTAGCTCCCGTCGAGGAGTCCCAACATTACTCCCGTGCAGAAGGCGGAAACACGGATCCGGCTAAGAAGCAGGAATCCGCTGCCAAGCTGCGCGGGCTTGTGGGACGGCTTGCGACTCACTCAACCCGTCTGGGGCGTCTCACTTCTCCCGCGGAGTTCGAGAACGCGCTTCAGCATGCCCGCGTCCTTCTGCAGTTCCAGGAGTCCTATGGCAAGCCCTGGGATTGGAGTGATCTTCAAAACCTCCGCGACCTGTACATGGCGGAGAATATCGAGTACATCGCGACCGAGTTGGAGCCGGACGCAAAGATCGTCGTGTGGGCGCACAACGCGCACATTGCCAAGATTCCCGAAAACGCTGAAGCTCGCGAGTCCCGCATGATGGGGCACCATCTTCAGGAGTTCTTCGGCGATAAGTACTACGCCTTTGGCTTTTCCTTCAAGGAAGGCTCGTTCCAGTCCCGGAGCTTCGACAAGGTTCCGGACTCCAAATCCGGGGCCGGGGCGTTCAAAGTCGGTCCCCTTACAGAGTTCACAGTTCCCGCCGTTCCAGAGGGATACCTTGAGTGGTATATGTCGGAAGCCCATGTCGGCGACTACATCGTAGATTTTCGTGGGGCACCAACGGGCGGAGCGGTCGAAGATTGGCTTATTGCCCCCAAGAGAATGCGGTCTGCCGGTTCGGGTTGGTCGAACGACTGGTCGGATGAGCGGAAGGCGTCTTTGCACGTGCCATCTTGGTTCGACGCGATGATCCACATTAGCCGGACCACCCGCGCGAGACCGACTCCGACGGGTATTCGTTAGGGTAGCCGCACTGGAGAATTAGCAGCAGAAAAGTGGGTGAGGTTTTGAGTCAAGATAACACGGGTTTTGGGTACGTGGCGTTGGTTGGAGGCAAGGTCATTGACGGGCTCGGAGGAGTCCACGAAGGCTGGACCGTGCTCATTGAAGGGGACACGATCAAAGCGGTCGGCCCCAGAATTGGTCTGCCGCCCGGCACAAAGACCATCCAACTAGACGGCCAGGCTGTTATGCCGGGCCTTATCGATATGCACGGACATATGTACGCCCGCGCTCACGTCGACATCGTTAGTCAGTTCGACGCATACCCGATTTTGTATCTCGCGGGCGGCGTGACTACGGTGCGCGACCCCGGGGAACTGAACCCGGTAGGCGTCGCCGAACTGCGCGACAAAGTGGCCGCAGGGACTGCCGTGGGGCCGCGCATATTCACTGCGGGACCGTACTTCGACCATGCGCCGTCTTACGTCCGCTGGATCAAGGGCACTGACACGCCCGATGAGGCGCTTGCCATGTTCCGCGAGTGGAAAGACCAGATCGACATGGTCAAGGTGTACTCCCGCATACACGAGGACCAGTTCATCGCTTTGCAGCGAGCCGCAGAGTCGGCGGGGTTGGCCATCATCGGACACTTGGGTTCGTTAACCGCTCAACGAGCGGTGGACCTGGGCATAAACGGACTGGAGCACGGTCTGTTCACCATGACCGAGTTTACGGGTGACGGCAACGGGTACGATGCCCTCGCGGAACTGGATCTCGACTCGCCGCAGGTCGTGCACCTGATAGAGAGTCTGGTTCAGAGGAAGGTTGTCGTCTGTCCGACTACGGTTACCTTCCAATTGATCATGCGCTGGGCAGCCGTAACGCCCGACTGGATGGACTACCTTACTCCAGAAGCTCAAGCGCACCAGCGTGAGATGTTGGCCAAGATTGAGAAACCGGATTCCAAACGCCAGGAGACAATTAAGCAGGTCGAAGCGACCCAACTGGGCTTCACGAGAAGGCTTCACGACGCCGGCGGCGTTGTTGTCGTGGGGACTGACCCCACCCATCCAATGCTGATGCCGGGGTGGGGAATGTACAAGGAGATAGAGAACTTGGTGGATGCCGGGTTGCCCCCCCTTGACGCCATCCGCGCAGCTACGTATGACGCGGCCTGTGCGCTGGGGGCGGAGGACGAGATCGGTTCCATCGGATCTGGCAAGAAGGCAGATTTGGTTATCGTCGATGGTGACCCGAGCCGCGATATCCGTGATTTGTGGAAAACCCATACGGTAGTCAAGGGTGGCAGGGCCTACTCGTCTAGCGAGCTTCGGGCTCAAGCGATGGGGAAAATCCGGTGAAGGTAGCAACACGTTCTAGCGGG
>DAIRWA010000245.1:0-1299 GCA_036802545.1 Bacillota bacterium
GCATAGCTCGAAAGCCCGCCGTTCAGGTAGGTGAAAGATTATCCACATACCCGGATATACCCAATGTGCCCGGCTGCAAATACTCCGCCGCCCGGCCGTACCCTAGTGCCCGACCCGAGTCCGTCGACCAAGGCTGAATCAATAAGTCAGCTCCGGCACAGCCGCCATGGCAGCGTGAAAAGCCTTATCGCCTATCCGGAACGCGTCGGGCAGGTTCCCCCTGACAAGAGCGCTGTAGTAGGCCAGCATGTACAGCGGATACACAAGGACGGAGTTGCTAAACACCTCGCTGATGCCGTCCATGGGAACCGTCAGTTTGTCGACCCCGGGCAGGTCATAAGGCTCGGGTGACACGCTGAGCACCTTGCACCCAATCATGGATGCCGCCACGCAATAATCTTTGGCCTTCTGATAGCTCGGTCCCGGACACGATGTGGCGATAACAAGAGTCGAAGGGTTAAGGCTGGCGATGGGCCCGTGGAAGGCTTCCTCCGATTCAAGTCCTTCGCCCGCAAGCAGAACGGCTTCCTTGAATTTCAGAGATATTTCCATCGCCGTGACGTAATTCTGACCGCTGCCGATGGCAATTACCCTGCCCACATCAGCATACCGTTCGGCCAGCCCCTTGGCCCTGGCCTCAAGCCCCTGTCCCTGCCTCAGCGCAGTAGGAATCCACCTTAGCTCTTCCATGGCCTGCTCTTGCCGCTCTTTCGGCAAAGCCCCAAGGGCCATAAGGTAACCCATCACAAACGTGCTGATGACGCTCCGGGTCTTAGGCTCAACGGGTTCGCGTCCGCCGCCTACGTTGACGAACAGATCGGCGCTCTTCGCGAGAAGGGATTCCGGCCTATCGCTCACAGAAACCGTAAACCCGTCGCGCTTCTGGACCTCACGGGCGACGTCCACCGTAATGCGAGTGGCCCCTGAGTGCGAGAAGGAGATGACGGCAGTCTCCGGAGTCACGAATCCCAAGCGGTACTTGTGAAACTCGAAGGAGTCGTACGCATCGGCATCCAGTCCCGCGAGAGTCTGAAACGCGCGGGCGGCCGAAGACGCAGCGTAGAAGGAACTGCCGCATCCCAAGAGGTACACCCTCTTAATGCCTCGGGCCACTATCTCGCGTCCAACATTCTTTGCCGTCTCGGCCAGTTCGGGCTGGAGGCACCGCTCCACAAAATCAGGCGTCTCCACGATGGCATCCCACATGCGGAACGGATGCTCTGTCCTTGGCGCTTGCTCTGTCTGCAAATGTACTCACTCCTCTATCGGTTTATGTGACTCATGCCCATGACCGCGCCT
>DAIRWA010000245.1:1309-2476 GCA_036802545.1 Bacillota bacterium
CAGGTCCACCGGCGCCTAGGTCGTGGTTTCGTTGATGAGCTTCACGAGGCTAGCAACAGCTTCTTCTTCGCCTGGACCATCGGCAGACACGGTGATTTCCTGACCGAACTTTACGCCCAATGCCAAGACCTGGAGGATACTCTTCCCGTCAGCCTTCTTGCCTGCGCTTTCAATCTGAATGCCGCATTTATGCTTCATGGCTTCCTGAACAAACGATGCCGCAGGCCGTGCGTGCAGTCCGACTTGACTCTTTACCACGACTTTTTCTTCTGTCACTTACTTGCCCTCCAATCGGGTGTGGAGGAGCCTCGAGAGACGTCACTACAGCAACTAAGAAGGTGACCTAGGGCTCCACAGCGATACCGGACCGCGCCTAAGGCGACTGATCCTAAGATATGTAACACGTTCTCTAGTATAGCCCGTCAGCGGCTGGCCTCTCAATGCCTAAAATGAAAAGCCTAAAGTGCTGCAGTCGTGCTCGTCACTCACATGCTTATTGGCCCTCTAAGGCAGGTAACCCAGCTGCAATGGCTTTGCCCGCAATAGCTCCGCGTGCCTCAATCTTACTGACTTTTGGGGATGAAGAGCCTCACTGCCTTCGCCACTCCTGCCTGGTCGTTGGTGGCGGTAACGTACCTAGCCGCGTCCTTCAAAGGCTGGCTGGCGTTCCCCATCGCTACACCCAACCCAGAATCCCGCACCATTTCAAGATCGTTGTCGGCGTCACCGATGGCCATGACCTCGTCCAAGGTTAGGCCATATATCTCTGCCAGCCTTTTGATGCCGTTCTTCTTGGAACACCCAACCGGCACAAACTCCAAGCCCCCATGCCCTCCGAGCCAGGCGTTGATATGCTGGCCCCACCGTTCTAAGGACGATGCTTGCAGTCGGAAGAGTTCCTCGTCTGACCCCATCGAACAGATCTTTCTGGGAGGCTTACCCGTCTTCCTCACATAATCAGCCAGATCCGGTTCGACGATGCTCAGCGGCGGCACTTTGTGCCCGTGCCTCCGGTGCAGCGCGTCCCCCACTATGAACCCTTCTGGGGAATAGATGTAGTGATATCGGTCGAGTCTTGCGATCACATCCAGGATCTCGAGGGCTATATCCATGGGAATAACCTCGTCCACAAGGCTCTCTTCCCGCCCACACTGCTTGACCAAAGCG
>DAIRWA010000245.1:2486-2890 GCA_036802545.1 Bacillota bacterium
GACGCCAAGTTCCTCCAGCACATCTTCGATGAGTTCAGGCATCCGTCCTGTGGCAATGATTACTTGAATCCCTTGGTCATGAATCCGCCTGATCTCGTCGCGGTTTTCAGGCGGCATCTGGTTTCGCGTGTCCAACAAAGTGCCGTCAACGTCTATCGCCACCATACGAATCATCAATCAAGGAAGCTCCTTTGGGCCCAACACGGCCGTTGTTATGTCCTTCAGATACTGCCCGATAGTCAGGTTTTGAGGGCATTTGTCTTCGCAAAGCCCGCACGAAGCGCATGCCTCCGGGTCACTGTTATTGGTCTTGTATGTCTCGAACCTTGCCGAGAGATCCTTCAACGCCTCGTACATGCTTGCCCGATTGTAGGCGTCGAACCACTCGGGTATGTTGATGCCCT
>DAIRWA010000246.1:0-2888 GCA_036802545.1 Bacillota bacterium
AGGCAATGGCCCCGAAATCTTCGATGGCGATACCCAGCCTGTTCGCCTGTTGGTCGAGGAACGAGCCGGTGCCCGCGGCGCACATGGTATTCATACCAAAGTCTACTACCACACCGTCTCTCACGATGATCATCTTGGAGTCTTGTCCGCCGATTTCGATAACTGTGCGAACGTCAGGAAAATAGCGCAAGGCCGCGATGGCGTGGGCGGTTATCTCGTTCTTGACCGTGTCCGCTTCTACCAGGGCTCCCGCAAGTTGGCGTCCACTGCCTGTGGTTCCCACGGCTTTGACCGTATAACCCGAAGGAGCCTTGTCTTTGATTATGGTGAGCCCTTCCTGGACGGCCTGAATCGGCCGACCCTTGGTCCGCAGGTATACCTCGGCTAGTAGCTCAAATTGCTCATCTAGCATTACAATGTTTGTACTGACGGAACCTACGTCAACGCCTATATAAACATCCATGGTGACATCTTCTCGCTTTCCTTACTTCCGTTCTTCGGTCCTACAGAACTTACGCTGTAATCATGGTCACCGAAAATGCGGCCTTAGTGAACAGGAACGGCTGAAGACCCCTTGAGTCTTCGCTTCGCTCGTTTTCTTGAACGAAGCATGTCCGTAAAAGCCTCGAGGCGAGTCCTCAGGCCCGCTTCTCCGGTCTGCTCATCTAGGAATACTGACAGAACCGGGATGGAGAAGTCTTCGGACACTTCCGTAAGCACTCCTTTAGCCACGATCTCGGGGATGCAGCTGAAAGGCGCGAGCTGTACTACGCCGTCGATGCCCTCTTGCGCGTAAAGTATGGTATGGCCTACTGAGTCTTGTCCGTGGCCGCCGACCATCTCGGGGATATAGGGCCTGGCGGCGCGCTTAACCCGTCGGCCGCCGCCTTCTATTACTATGTTATCCAGGATCCAACTCGTAAGCGACATTGAGCGTCGGACCTCTGCCCCCATCTCTCCGAGCATAGTCTCGAGGTAGAGGTTCGCGGCCGGTTCCAGCAGCACGTATATCTCGCCTACTATACCGATGGTCACAATATCGCGATGGGGATCCTGAGGCACTGACTCCATGAGCCGTACTGCTTCACGGCCAGCTTCCCTTATCTCTTTCGCGGTCTTGGCGGAGCGTATCATCTCTACGCCCTTCTTGTAACGGCGATCCGACTCCTTGCGTGTGATCTGACGAGGTCTGACCCTATGGAGAGCCTGTTCGAGTTTGTCCATGGCCACAATCTCTACACACATTCCGTAGACCAGGCGCGTCAGTGCCGCAAGGGACAGTTTAGCTTTGTTGAGAGCCTTGATGTTGCTGATTAAATTGCCCATATGGCTGAGTGGCGGTTCAAATACGATGAACTTTGGATCGTAGCCTAAACTGGCTAGGATTTCTTTGTGCACTTGCGCGTAATAGCCTGCTCGGCATGGGCCCACACCGCCCGATGCGACGATAGTGTCGGCACCCTTGTCAAGAGCTTCCATATACGTCCCCAGAAGAACCTTGAGAGGCAGGCACGCGAACTCGGGAGCATACTTTGTGCCGTAGTCTAGAGTCCCTTTTGTGGGCTCCAGGGGCACAATTACTTCCTGCCCCATTTCTTCAAGCAGAACCGTCAGGGGGTGTACCGCGCTTATCAAATACGGAAATGTGACTTTGCTCAAAACTAGATACTTCGCCTCCGAAGCATGTCCACAAACGCCTCAACGCGAGTTTGCAGGCCGGCTTCTCCTGTACACTCATCGATAGCGAGGGTGAGGTACGGTGTGCCATTCCGGGCGCACTCCAACTCAAGCAGCTTGTCCGCGACGGCGTCGGGTCCGCATCCGAAGGCGGTCAGATGTATAACACCGTCGACGATGTGATTTCTAGAGAGGTAATACCCAACCTTGACGACTCTATCGCTGTAGTGCCAGAATAGCTGTTTGCCGAATACCCTGTCTAGAGGCCGCGTGAGGGAACGGGACACGTCTTGTGTTCGTATTACCAGGCAATCCAATGAGGTCAAGCGGCCCAAAAGGCCAAGGTTCGCGTACTCGTCGTCAACCAAGTACGGATATCCCAGCACTGCTACACTGGGATGCCTGGTTGTAACATTCGAAAAACTCTTGGCCGATGATTCCAGAGATCGGTCAAAAGATACGATTGACCTAACGGCCGCTCTCGCGGATTGTATGGCGTCGAGCCCCAAGGCCTTCGCACTGTTGAAGAACTGAGCTCCGGCCGCAAGAACTCCTTTTCGCAGGTCAATTCTAGGGGACACTATCCTAACCGCGTCTCCTATAGCCGCGCGAAGCATATCCGGAAGACCGAGGAACTTAGGACAGAAGACGGTCTTGTCGGAGACGTTCACCAGTCTTGGAACAAGAATTGGATGACCGTCCTGTGCCAAACTGGCGACTTGTCCATGAATCAGTTTCATAGGTAGGCAAGCTTCACTGACGGTACACTCTATGCCCAAGTCCATTACAGTCCTGTTGTTGGATCCCGAATAATGAATGTCGGCACCCGCCGCAGTGAAAGCTGATTCCCACAGCCCAGAGAACTCTAGGTAGCTTAGGGATTGTGGGATCCCGAGAGTTGTGTGCTTTTTCATCTGACTAACCTCAATAGATACGATATCGCCGTTTGATCACTTTTTTAGCATGACACCTAGTCCGATCCATCTCCTATAATAACACTATTCCTTACAGGAGTGAGCAAGTCCGGTATCGGCTAGCATGCGGGCAAGCTTCGGACTTCTCGATACTGACTCCGATGACAGGACTGTAGACACCGTTGCTTGAAGCGCGCTCCTCACAATAAGACGGCGTTCCGAGTAACCGAAACGCCGCAAAATACAACCGCTATTCTATCAGGGTTTCTATCTCAGGCCGAACCCGGTCTCTAGAGC
>DAIRWA010000247.1:0-2888 GCA_036802545.1 Bacillota bacterium
TTCCACACAGAACCCATGCCACTGAGCTCCTGCTGCCATCCGGTCCAATCCTCACTGTTGTAACCTACGAGACCGACGTTCGTGTAAAGGATGATGTAAGGTGCCTCGTCGTACGCTATTTCCACGGCTTCTTTCACGACTGCGTAGCGTTCGTCGTAGTCGATGATAGTCTTCTGGGCTTCGTAGAGCGCGTCGTACTCCGGATTACCGTAGAAGCAGTCGCTTCTCCCCCACCTCTGTCCAGTGGTGATGACAGAAAGGGCATAGCTCGGATCAACCGTTCCGGGGCTCCAACCCCAGATATACATATCGGTATCAAACCCCTGCTCATCAATGATCTCGCTCATGCGGCCGGAATCAATGAAGTCAATGTTCGTGTTTATTCCGATCTTCTTGAGATCCTGTTGTATGATCAGGGCTTGCTCTCGATAGCTGGCCTCTATGACGGAAAACCGGAAATCCAGTTTGTTTCCGTTGGGGTCTTCCCTGATGCCATCGTTGTCACGGTCTATATACCCGGCGTTCTCAAGCAGCGCCATAGCCTTCTCAGGGCTGTACTCGCGATAGTAATCCTCCTTAGAAAGATCGACCCACCACTTGGAGATGAACTTGGGCACAAGTGACTTCTCGATGTTTGCCAAACCGCCTCTGGCGTCCTCGACAATGTTGTCGAAGTTTATGGCGTAATCGCAAGCCTGGCGAATGGTCTTGTCCAGCACAAGCGGATTGCCCTTGCTATCCGGGTGGGGCTTCGTACGGTCGTCGTCAGCTCCCCAGCAGTTAAAGCCAAGCTCAGTGTAACTGGGCGCGGTATACCGCAGGACAGTAAGTCCGGAGACCTGCTTTGCTGCCTCTTCCTGGGTCGCCTGCAGACCGCAGAAATCGATTTCGCCTGTTGCTAAAGCCTGGTACATGGTGTCGGCGTTAGAGTAGAGGACCATCATGAGCCTGTCGATGCCCGGTCGTCCGCCCCAGTAATCGTCGTTGGCAACATACTCCACAAACTGATCCATCGAATCCGCCACAAACCTGAAGGGCCCGGTACCTACAGGCTGGTCGTTCTGGTACGCTACGATCTCCTCTTTGGTGGTCATCGAGCCAAAAACGTGCTCGGGAACGATGTAGACGAAAGAGAGTATGATGTCTGCTTTGGGTTCTTCGGTAACAAGCTCTACCGTGTACTGGTCTATCTTGTTTACCTCGACAAAGGCCTTGACATCAGCGTACCTGCTCAGTTGATTGTCAATAGTTGTCTTGTAGGTGTATACCACGTCGTCGGCATCAAACACTTCTCCGTCATGCCACTTAACACCCTCGCGGAGCTTAAACGTCCAGCGCAGTCCGTCCTCGGAAACAGACCAATCGGTCGCCAGACGCGGATCCCACTCGTTATTGAGATCTAGACCTATGAGAGGTTCATACAGTAGGTTCATATACAGCGTACCAGCAATCGCATAGCCAAAGGTGAGCGGGTTTCGTGTATCCGACCAGTTACCAGTAAACCCGTAGCGAAAAACGCTTTCCGAGGGCGCATCAGGTTCGATAGGATCTTTGGGCGTACAGGCGGCCAACGCGCTCGCCAACATGGCGCATACGATGACTAGAACCAACCCTCTCTTCATACTTCTGTCTCCTCCTCATCAGTACTCGCGAGAATCCGCTGTGCTTCTTGCAGGTAGACTCTTTCGCACCTCCTATACCAGAAAATGACCGCTGTCAAACCTGCCGATCCAAATACGTGTGCCCCGAATCAATCTCTTTGTGAGTTTTTCCCCATCAGAGTTGGTGATGGTGTTAATCGTGGGGCGTTCAAAACTCAATCGATTTGAAAATTATCGCTTTTTCAGTACCCCCCCCGGCACCGTTAGAATTTCGGAGGCTGACAGACACTTCTATAAAGACTTCACAATCCCTTCATTCACGTTTCGCCGATGCCCACTCGACCGTTCGGTCTGCCCATCCCAGTTTGTGGGATACTATCCCATTTTTAAATAATAGATTATTACATTTCGTCGGTGCTATGTGAGATTCCTCTATAGTTGACTATCTTCCTGAAAACTGCGCTAGAGGTGAAACTTCCCCAGTCAAGAAGCCAACTCCTCGTGACTGCCAGAGACAGGCTGATCGAATTCCCATTGGCGGGGAGGGTTTTCCGCAGAGTCGCAGAATGCAGTGACTGGGATCCTCTCAGCCGATTCTCCGCCGGACCCCCTCAACTGCATACAACTGGGATAGCGGCCAACATATCAGGGGAGGCGCATGCCTTGACCACTCCGTCCAGGAAACCGTCCGCCAACTCTTCTACGACCTCGCTATCGATCAAAACGGCGGCGTCGCGAGTAGTGTCGTCGGCAGCCTTGTCCAGCCCACCTTCGGCATCGCAATTGGAGTCACCGACATCTTCGTCCAAACCGCCCCTGGAAGCCACACTTGTCGCCACGTCTCTCGCCAAGAAGTACGGTGAGGCAGTCGCGGTGAACGGCCTCAACCTGGCCGTCATGCCGGGAGAGATCTACGGGCTCTTGGGCCCCAACGGTTCCGGCAAGTCGACGACGTTGAGGATGCTCACTGGCATTCTCGCGCCTACTTCCGGCACCACAGAGATCTGCGGCCACAGCATTCAGAATGAGCCCGAGAAAGCGAAAGCCTTATTGGGCTATGTCCCCGACGAGCCCATCCTCTACGATACGCTGTCCGCCTTGGAGTTCCTGGAGGTAGACCAGAGCGCTGTACTTCTCCGAGACATTCTGGCCTCTCTCGCCGCCCAGGGACCGAGCCCGGGTGAACTGAGCCGGTTCACAATCCCCGGGTCACGGCAACCACAGACGCCAATGCCGGCCCTTCCGCCTTACCGGGAGGCAGAGATGCTGTCCCTCCAATTGATTCCC
>DAIRWA010000248.1:0-2886 GCA_036802545.1 Bacillota bacterium
GGCCGTTCATACCCAATTCCCCTTTTGTCCTGCTGTAAACAGAATCACCTACCACGGGGTGTCTCAGATGAGCCATATGGACTCTGATCTGGTGGGTCCTGCCCGTCCTCAGTTTGGCCACAAGCAGCGTGTATTCGTTGCCAAACCTGGTCACGACCTCAAACGCGGTGACGGCCTCTCTGCCCCCCGGTCTTACCGCCATCCTCTTGCGGTTCCGCTGGTCCCGGGCGATTGGTGCCTCGACGGTCCCCAAATCCGCCGATAACCTGCCCTTGCACAATGCCAGGTACTCCCTCTTGGCCGTCCTGTCCTTGATCTGGCCTTGCAGGTCGCAGAGCGCCTCCTCGTGTTTCGCTACAACGAGCAGGCCCGTAGTGTCTTTATCCAGCCGGTGGACTATCCCTGGGCGGATTTCCCCGCCGACGCCTTTCAAGTCGGGACAGTGGTTAAGGATAGCGTTCACAAGAGTGCCTTTACGATGCCCGGCGGCAGGATGAACCACTACCCCCCTATCCTTGTTGATGACCAGGATTCGCTCATCTTCGTATACGATGTCCAAAGGGATGTCCTCGGCCTTCACATCCCACTTCACAGGCGGGGGCACAGTGATCTCGATAAGGTCGCCGCCAGAAAGCCTGACCGAAGCCTTGGCCGGCTTGCCGTTGAGAAGGACGTTGCCTTCACTGAGCAATGCTTGAACCCGTGACCGCGAAAGGCCCTCGACTACGGCGGCAGCGTAGGAATCCAGCCTTTGACCGATGCCGTGTTCGTCCACTTCCAGCTTCACTGTCGTCTCGGTCTCGCCGGATAGGGTCACTTCCAGACGCTCCCTTGCGGAGAGAAGAGAACCACGCCCACCATGAGTATGGAACCCACCACGATAGCTGAGTCAGCCACATTGAAGATGGGGGTAAAGAACTTCACGCTGATAAAATCGGTAACGCTCTGAAACAGTACACGATCTATGAGGTTACCCATCGCCCCGCCCGCCACCAAGCCCAGGGCAACCGCGAAGACGGGGCCGAAAGACTTGAACTTCGGGTAGATGACAATGGCAAAGGTCACGCAGATGCCGCCTAAAATGGCCAGGTAGGTGTTCGCATTTTTAAACATACCGAACGCGGCCCCCGAGTTGCTCCAGTGAGTCAGTCTGAGCAGATCGTCGATGATTGGCCTCGTTTCACCCAAGGCCAAATTCGACCTGATCCAGTGTTTTGTCAGGTAGTCCGCTACGACGGCGGCAACAAATGTAAGGTAGAATGCCACGGCGAGACGCTCTCTTTCCACTAATAAGGTGAGTGTACCTGTGAAAAGGATACCTGACCCCGGAATTGATGGCAAGGTTTATCAGGTAAGACGTTTCGCGTTTTTCCCCTGGTGCGCTTTCTCCCGTTCCTCGCTCCCGACCGCGTACGGCTCGTCGGTCAGGGTCTCAATGCCGCGCATGTAAGTGTTGATAGTTTGCTCTTCGACAGGTCTACGGATAGCGGGCAGCGCCTCCTGATGCTCCTGGCATGAGACGCACAGTTCAGCATCGGGCATGACCTCGAGTCTGCCTGAGGCCAGGGGCTGTTTACAGTTCTGGCAGTAACCGTAGGTCCCGTTATCCATGCGTTCCAGAGCTTTGGCCACTTTGAACTGGTGTGTCTCCAGACCTTCCTTCAGGCCGAGGTCTTTTCCGCGCTCGAACGTCTCCAGCCCCTGCTCGGCAATATGTTGATCGTATGAGGATGACTCCCCGACATTCCATTTCTGCCCCTCAGAGAAGGTGTTGTCCTTGATGCTCTTGATACCGTGCTCAACCTGGGATTTCTTCTCCATGAGCAGCAGGCGGTAATGGGTCATGTCGATGTCTTGTCTGGTGCTCGGGATCCCCGTTACGCCGTCTGTCCGTCCGGGAACCGCACGTCCAGAGTGATTGCTTCCGAGGGCACTGCCTCCAAGGCCACTGCCTCCAGGGCCACTGCCTCCAGGGCCACTATCGCCAAGGTCGCTGCCTCCAGGGCCACTACCGCCAAGGTCACTGCCTTCAAGGCCACTGCCTCCAAGGTTACTGCCTCCAAGGTCACTGCCTCCAATACGACTGCCGCCAAAGCGATCTAGATCCTCCAATCGAAAGTCCCCTTTCGCTCTAAGTCTTGCCTCTCAGGTATTGCTGAATTATCCATACCAGTTCACCCAGAAAGTCGCCGATAACCGGCAGATTTGCCACGAAACTGCGCGTCATGACGTAGATGATCACGGCTGTGAGCAGCGTGAACCCTACAGCCATGCCAACGCCCCTGAACAGGCCCGCCAGTAGGTTCAGGTAAATGAGCCTCTTGGGTGTGTTCAGGAGCTGCACATAGTCGGCTAACTGGGCTCGCTCCAAAGAGTCAGATACCATCAATAGGGTCCGCTTCAGACTCCGGGCTTCGCGGTGCGGCGGGGCGAACCGGTCATCCTGGGCGGCTTCACGCGTCCGGGCTGCCGCGCCATCAGCCGCACAATCATCGGCCGACCTACTCAAACCCTTCTGGGCCCGACCAACGACTGCGACTGTGTCCTCAGATGCCGCAGTATTGACCCCGGTTGTTGTAGGTTTGCCAGAAGCTGTGACTTTGTCCTCGGTTGCCGGGGCTTTGCCCGGGATTGCCGTGGTTTTACCTCCGATCGCTGTAGTTTCGCCCTTGCTTGCTGTGACGTCGTCGCCGGTTGCCGCAGCTCTGCCTCTGGTCTTTGTGGACCCGCCTTCGATTGATTCAGTCTTGCCCTCGGTTGCCGGGGCTTCGCCATCGGCTGCTGAAGCCCTATCGGTGCCCCGACTTAGCCATTTCTTCAATGATTCCCATAGCGTCTCGCCCGGCATGGTACTCCCCTTTTTCGTCCCTGTTATGTTTCCTCAGC
>DAIRWA010000249.1:0-2868 GCA_036802545.1 Bacillota bacterium
GCGATGCATCCGACCTGCTTGAGCGCATAGCAAACCAAGATGTGGAGGATATCGACGGTCAGATAAGGATGAAGAAGGGCGTTGCCAAGGACAGAATGATATCAGTTACCGACCCGGACATGCGTCATGGCCGCAAGACGTCCTCCGCCAAAGCGAACGGTTTCAAGGCAATCGGGTAGGAGGGGGCGTCTCGCCCCCGTCCTCCCACACCACCGTACGTGCCGTTCGGCATACGGCGGTTCATGAAACCTTAGGAATTCTGCGCGTAGAGATCCATCAGGCTCAGGAGCCATTGGTTGCGCCAGTAGGCGAGGCCGAGGGCTTTGTTCACCTGCGGCGTGTTCGCGAGCCGCCAGTATCCCTTGCGCGACCCGCTGATCTTTCGCGCCCACTCCTCGGGAATGCCCAGAGCGACGAGGTTTCGTCGCACCGTCTTGGGCTTCTTCCACTGTTTGAGTAAGCACATCCGCATGCGTCGTCGCATCCATTGGTCCATCTCCTGATACACGCTCGGAGTCCGCGCGATCCGGAAGTATCCCATCCAACCTCGCACGTAGGCGTTGAGCTCGCAAATGCGGCTTGCCATGCTCCGCCCATTGCTGCGGTTGGTGATCTTCCGGATCCGTTCTTCGAATCGCTCCCGGGTCTTGTTCGCAATCCGAATTCGAGGGTTGGAGCCTCCAATGAAGGAGAAGCCCAGGAACTTCCGTCTCGCGGGTCTATCCACGGCGCTCTTCTCCTCGTTGACCTTGAGCTTCAGCTTGCTTTCTACAAAACGTCGAACGCTCGCCATGACCCGCTCTCCCGCCCGCCTACTCTTGACGTAGATGTTACAATCATCGGCATAGCGAGCGAACCTGTGGCCTCTCCTCTCGAGTTCCCAGTCAAGGTCGTTTAGCATGATGTTCGCAAGCAGAGGACTTAGAGGTCCGCCCTGGGGCGTACCCTCCTCGCTTCGCACACACACGCCGTTTTCCATGACTCCGGCCTTGAGAAACGCACGGATCAGTTTGAGCATCCGCTTATCTTGGACCACCCTTGCCACTTTGGCCATCACGATGTCGTGGTTGACGCGGTCGAAGAACTTGGATAGGTCCATGTCCACCACGAATCCGTATCCCTCCTCGATGTAGCCGCGGGCGGCTTCTACGGCTTGGCGCGCGCTCTTGCCCGGCCTGAAACCGTAGCTGTGCTCGGAGAACCTGGGTTCAAACAGCGGCGTCAGCGCCTGTAGAACAGCTTGCTGAATGAAACGGTCCAATGCGGTGGGTATCCCCAGAAGCCTTACGCCTCCGCCCGGCTTCGGGATTTCGTGCCGGCGTACGGGGCTTGGCTTGTAGGTCCCACTGAGCAGCGATTGCTTGAGCTCGGCCCAATGGTCATGCAGGTATGGGCGCAGTCCGCCCGCCCGCATCCCATCTATTCCCGCCGCTCCGTCGTTCTGCTCCACGCGTTTGCATGCGCTTTTCACATTGGAATTGGATACGATGAGCTCCATGAGTCTCTGCGCGTTCTTCCCGGGTTGCTCCGTGGTTCGCGCCGAAGACGGGCTAGGCGCTCCTGCGATCCCCTGCGTATTCACCGCATCCCTCCGCAGGCAGCTCCCTTGCGGGGTATTCTGCTGTCGACGCCCTTCTTGCGAGCTTGTCACTTCGCTTCCCTCATTCCATGTTCGGCCCTTCCCGGGCCACAACGTCACGACCCGGTACTATGGCCTCTGCTGACTCCTGTCGGCTCAACCGCGCCTCTCGACGCGGGTTGCCGGGTTACCCAGCGCATCCGACAGGCCTCCCCGGGTAAGACCGTTGTCTTTCCCTCCATCCACCCGCCCCATTTACTCTGGACAGCCTTCGGCAACAAGGACTTCGCTTTGTGTGGCAAGCTCATCCAACTGTCCCTAGCCTCGTATGGGGTCTCTGTTCGTCGGGCCGGAGGTTTGCCGCCGGCCTCCTTCAGATTCCGCCTCGCGGCGGACACCCTTGCCTTAAGCTATGGCTACTGCTGCCTTCACCATCAGGGACTCTCACCCCTCAGACAACGATCATGCCGGGCGCACCACATTGCCACCGATGGAAACTTCGTCGCTTCCATCGTGGTAACCGCGGCTAACAAGGCTGATGCCGAGCCGTTGCCCGAAGTCCTGAAGCAGTGCGAAGCTAATGCAATGAAGCCCGAGCAAGTTGTGGGCGATAGCGCCTACTGCATCTGGCCGACCAAAGAGAGCATGGCCCTCGATGGGATTGAGCTCATCGCAAAAGTGCCGTCCGAGGCGAGAGTGGATGGAAGGTATCCCAAGAGCATGTTTGACATCGATACGCTGGCCGGGGTTGTGCGCTGTCCCGAAGGCTCGAAGGCGCGATTCGACCCAGCGGTGATCGAGTCGCGCAAGGGAGCGGTCGTATGTTTTTCAGACTGCGCGGCGTGTCCGTCCAGGACGGAGTGCACTCGGGCCAAGGTGGGCCGTACCATATCGGTTCATCCTTACGAACCGGAGATGGCGGCAGAACGAAAGAAACAGGATACCGCGGAGTTCAAGGAGTTCTATGCTCAGCGGTCGGACGGCGAAAGGGTTAAAGGCCATATGACGAGGCATGGAGCCAGAAATGCAAGGCACATCGGAATCTTCAAAGTGTGGTGCCAGGAGACTCTCGAGGCGCTCAATTTCAACATCAAGGCCTTTGCCAGGCTATCGGCAGCAACCACCGGATAGCAATGCCAAGGGGGTAGTGTCGGTTCTGGACGAAAGAAGGCCTGAAAAAGGCAAACAGGCCTAGTCTTCAGAGACGCGAAACCTTGAATCCGCGGTTCGGAGCGTGCGATAACTCAGTTCTTGCCCATATTGTGCCATTGTCCGGTTCTCAAAGAGCC
>DAIRWA010000250.1:0-209 GCA_036802545.1 Bacillota bacterium
CGTGATGATGAAGAGAAAGTAGCCGTGAGACCGTGATGATGAAGGGAAAGTAGCCGTGAGTCTGTGATGATGATGAGTAATTCGTCATTGGACTTCACTCATGGCGCGATTCGCAGCATTGGACGGTGATGAAGGTCAAGCGCACAACATGAATAGGCGAGCCAAGACCTGGCTCGCCTAACCACATTATGCTCACATCATGCTCAGGA
>DAIRWA010000250.1:219-2862 GCA_036802545.1 Bacillota bacterium
CCAAAGAATCAAATTATCGCGACCTCTCAAGTGACTACGCCAATGCGACCCGGGATATCGGCCTACACCCAGTGCTTCACCAAAGCATCCCGATCGCCCGGCAGAAGGTCGATGGGAGGTATTTCTACCAGTGTGTAAGCACCAGGTTTCATCCTTGTGGATGCACGCGCGGCAGATACCATAACCTGCGCGGTAGCTGACGGATTCGCTAACCTGGTCTTCAGCTCAAGCGTCTGGTTCTCGGCCGTGCCGGCGCCACCGTATCTTTGAAGCAGCACTCCATGGCCCTTTGCCTCGACTTCCATCACGTCGTCCACTTTGGTGACACGAGTCTCATCGTTTACAAAGTAGGGATCGCTCTTGATGGCTGCGGCGACCTGGTCGAAGTCCGCTCCGTCCTCCAACTGGACGTAGACATCCCGCTTGTGCTGGCCGAATCCTGCCGGAAGCGTCATAGACAGCGCGTCCTTCACGCCCGGAATGGCCTTGACAGCAACCGTGTGGCCCATGCTCATGCCGGGCCCGAAGTTTGTATATGTAATCCCCCTGGGGGCCATCGCGGCAAAGATAACCCGGAAGATCGAGTCGGTGCCCGGATCCCATCCGGCTCCGATGACTGAGACGCTGCCGTGCGCCTTGCCGCACCGATCCAGGTCCTTCCGAAGCGCCATCGTGGAGTCTCCGTGAATATCGAAACTGTCGACAGTATTGACACCCGCCTCTAGGTACAACGGAGCCAACGACGGGATCTGCCTCGAAGGACAAGTCAATACCGCGACATCCAGCTTGCCGAGTTCCTCTAAAGAACGCACCACCGGACATTCGACGCCCGGATTCACTGGATTGCGTCTGACTAGGCCCGCAAGCTCCATGTCAGGTGATTGGCGAATGCACTCCATGGCTTCCTGACCCACGTTGCCGTAGCCCACTACACAAACCCGAATCTTGCTCATTCGAGAACCTCCACCTCTCTAAGATTCTTGTATAGCGCCTTGATCTCTGACTGTTCGTCTTTGTGACACGAATACCCTCTAGAGTCTCATCTATGTGGCGACGACGAGTCAATCACTTGGGACCGGAAGGATTCGTATCGAAGGTGAGCCGGGCTGCGTACGCTATCAACTCGCAAGTCGGGGCCGGCTTTAGGGATGGGATGCGGACTACTCGTCCGGTATCGCGACGGATACCGGACGTCTGGACGGAGTTGGCGAACGAGGTGAGTCTTGTCGATTCCGCGTGACACGACCAAGCCTTTGTCGTATGTTCAAGGTGCGATCGCCTGGCCTCCTCTCCCTGCAGGTGCGCATAGACTGAGACAAGGAGCTGGTCTCTTGGCCGCAAATAGAGTCAGGGCCGAGAGGCAGCATGTGCCGCACTTGCCCGCCAGGTACGAGAACTTCGGAGAACTCTTGCCCTTGATTCGCCGAGCTCACAGCCGTGCGCCAAGCGTAGCTGTTCTAGAGGGCACAAGACTGGTCGGGTTCATGACCACAATCTTGGCCGAGCAACTCAGAGGACCATACCGTGGGGCCTTCGTAGGCGAGTGGGGCCATGCGGTGGCAGGCGACCTCCCGAGCGAGCGGCGAAAGTACATCTACAAGCGCATGTACGAGCTTCTCGGCGAGAAATGGGTCAAGAACGGCTGTTTCGCGCATGCGGTGAGCATCTTCGCCCACGACCAAGACGCAGTCGACGCATGGTTCTGGTCACACTTCGGTATGGTCTGCGTCGACGCGATGCGAGGACTCAACCCGATTGGAGCATCGGTGCACGATGATGCTGACTTCCACATCCGCCAGGCTACTCTGGCTGACATGGACGCCATCGTCACCCTTAAGGAACTCCACGCGAGGTACATGGCCGAATCCCCCATCTTCTGGCCTCTCGTGGAATTGAAGGGAATTCGAACGCGCTGGGGAAAGTGGATGTCCGAAGAATCCCATATCATGTACCTGGCATATCGAGACGACAAGCCCATCGCGTACATGCAGTGGGAACCGTCTTACGGCAATGCCGGTTTCATCATCAGGGATCCGAAAACGGCCAGCGTTTCCGGGGCCTTCACACTGGAAGAATACCGCGGAGGCGGGGTGGCGTCCGCGCTCCTGGATGAGGTTCTCCGGGCAGCAAGGGCAGGCGGCTTCGAGCGCTGCTCCGTCGACTTTGAATCCCACAACATCTACGGCAGCCGGTTCTGGCTGAGGTACTTTCAACCTGTCTGCTACTCGGTGTTTCGGCAGGTTGACGAGCGGATAGCTTGGGCGCACCACGACCGCAGGCCAGATACGGTCTGGTGACTGACGGCCGGAAACTGCTGCCCGGGTACGCAACCCCGGCTTCGCTCCTAAAGCCAGCATAGCTCGAAAGCCCGCCATTCAGGTAGGTGAAAGATAGCGTGTCTGGGTGTCAGGACGCAATTGCGACTGTATAAGTGGTTGAAGCATGTGAAGAAGCCGTGATGCCCACTGGCGGCCGAGACGGCCCAGATCGCATTGAGACGGCGAAGATCGCTCCTCGCCGTCAACATCTTGCGCTATTGAAATAGCACCAACATGCCTGATTACGAACACTCTGTGGCCCGGCTACTCGTTATCCACATACCCGGATATACCCAATGTGCCCGGCTGCAAATACTCCGCCGCC
>DAIRWA010000251.1:0-2818 GCA_036802545.1 Bacillota bacterium
CCAGCTCAAGGAACAGATCGATCAGTTCCTGGGCCGCCTCGGAGCCGCTGCGCTGGCAAAAAAGTTTGAAGCGGTCTACTAGGGGCAATTCGGAAATCCGATGTTCATCCCCCGCCTGGGACTGACCGGTGTTAAACCATCGAATGTTTATGAGACCGGAATGGGACTCTTTGAGGATGGCACGTTCGCTGTCTGTGAGCGGTTGGTCCCGGGGAATCTCCAGGTCAACCCAAAAATCCTTGTTCCGAGGATCTCGACACCACTGCAGAGCCTCCTCGTAACTTTTCGGTTTCCATCTCTTTAGGGCCCTGCCGCATGTCAGTTTGATGGGCATCACGGTGACGAGGCGTCCCGCGGCATGACGTTGAATGTGCGAAGCGCTGCCGGCAAGGTCGTTGCGATTATCCTGTTCGTCACAACAGATCTGACCCGATCCGGCACTGCGGCAATTCTGGCTTTTTCGATGGCTGTCTTCGCCCCGCTCACTGCGACCGCTCCGATCGCTCTGCTTGCTCCAGTCACAGCGACCGTCCACGATCTCAACCCGAGTACCTACATAAAGCCCCGGAGATGCTGACCTCCTGCGGGCGGTGCAGGTGACCTAGGGCTATGTAGTCCGCGCCGTTAGCGAAAGCCTGCGGGACGACTCCAAACGCCCCGCCCAACTGAATCTGACGTTCGGATTCCGACTCCCACCCACCGTTTGTAAAGAGGTGGCCGACCACAAGCCTAACCCCTGCATTGCCCGCCGAGGCCAGACCGTTCTGCACGAGCCTGGCTACGCGTTCCGAGTAGGCCAGCTGCATCTTTCCTTCCTCAAGGGACGGCGCCAACACTTCGTTGAGCCGCGCCTCGGATGGGTAGGCAAGCGTAACCACGAATGCGGATTCGGCCCAGGCCGGATGGGCGATTTCCATCCATCCGGGACCGGTGCGCACTCTCCTGGCGCCGCCGTCCGGTCCCCCGGGACCGAGGTCATCGCCGGGACATCCTACTAGGGATATGCCGTGCCTGACGGCCAGCGGGTTGGCAGCTCGGATGCGGTCCGGGCTGTCGTGGTTGCCGGCAATTACAACTACCGCGCGTTTGCCTCCCGCGGAAAGGCGCTCCAACGCGTCGAAGTACAGTTCCTCCGCTCTAGCAGGCGGGTTGGAAGTGTCGAAGATGTCGCCGGCGACCAGGACGAGATGGACGTCCTCCGCCGCTGCGACATCGCACAACTGGTCAATGAACTGTGCCTGCTCGGGAAGACGATCGCGGCCTTCAAGGGTGCGGCCCAAGTGCCAATCGGAAGTATGCAGAATTCTCATAGTCTACCTTCCTTCTGTGGTAGGCGTTAACTGACTATTTCGGGCTCGGTTCGGGTTTACCTCTCCCTCATACCGATTACGCAACGAAGAAGGCGCTTGCAGGTTGGACGCAGAAAGGGATTCTGGATGAATCTCAGAAGTGGAAGCCGTGGCGTTCCTATGCCACGCCCATGCTGTGGAATTCGCTGAGGGATGACAGGCCAAAGCGGGAGGTGTCCGGCAAGTGATCTATACTAGTTTTGAAAGCCCTTTGGGTACCATGACAGCGTCAGCAGAGGGTGATGCGTTAACGGGCCTTTGGTTCATAGGGGGAAAGTACTGCCCCTCAGATGCAGGCACTCAGGGCAACGAACCCGACCGTCCAGTCTTCATGAAACTCCGCGAATGGCTCGACCACTACTTTGCGGGTGGAAGGAACATACCCCTCCCTCCTCTTCAATTGGAGGGAACACCTTTCCAAAGAACAGTGTGGGATATCCTGTTGGAGATACCTTATGGCCAGGTTACTACCTATGGAAAGATAGCCAAGAGGATAGCCGCCGCAAGAGGACTGCGTGCAATGTCGGCCCAGGCTGTGGGCGGGGCTGTCGGGCGCAATCCCATTTCCATTTTGGTGCCATGCCATAGAGTCATTGGCGCGAATGGGAGCCTAACGGGGTTCGGAGGCGGTCTGGAGAGGAAGAAGGCCCTACTACATATCGAAGGTGCGGACACTCGCATTCGGCTGCCTTTTTCTGTCGGTATAGACTAGACAACCGCTCTTCCGACGACGGTAGCGCGCTGCGCTGCGGATTTCAGCGTTTTGGGCTGACGCTTGGGCCAGTTTCCGGAAGGTTTCGCAGCAGACACTTGTGCTCAACATGCCAAACACGAATACGAGGGAGAGGCGGACGAATGGGAGAACTCAGGAGCATGCCCAACATTGGACAGAAACTGGAACGACAGCTACACGAGGCGCAAATCGACACGGTTGAGGAGTTGAAGTCCGTGGGTAGCCGGGAAGCTTGGCTGCGTATCCTGTCTCGTCGGCCTGCCTTATGCGACTGTCCGCGCTAGAAGGAGCCATGCAGGGCGTTAGATGGCACTATCTTGACGAGACAACAAAGCACGACTTGAAAGCGTTCTATCATGAGAGCAAGAATTCTGCTCGAGGTTAGCTAGTGACAGTTTCGGTCAGACTGCTTCCAAAGCATCGGTTACCAGACAAACGGAACCAGCCTGTACTTCGTTCGTCGTGAATACTCCAGGTAACCATCCAGCTTGTCTTTCAGCATTGTGTCCTCAAGGTGGGTCCTTACGATTATCACCACCGCTATGACTGCAGCTGTCAGGCAAACAAACGGGGTCGCAAAAGCCAAACACGTGGCTACGCAGGATAGCAGCACCGCAGAGTATGTTGGATGCCGCACCACGCTGTAGACGCCTCGGCTTACAACCGTCTGGCCGCGCTCTGTCTGGATTCGCGCGGTTGACTCAAGATACGTATTGACCATGAGCGCAGACATGGT
>DAIRWA010000252.1:0-2808 GCA_036802545.1 Bacillota bacterium
TCTCCTTCAAGCCCCCACGAACATCGTGCTCATACAGTTCGCCCGGCGAAAGCATACGGTGTATGATCAAGCTACCGGTGGCAAACGCAGTCCAGGGAGGTCAACGTGAGCATACCCAGAGTGATCATCCTAATAGACGCCGATGCTTTTTTCGCCGCCATCGAGCAGCGAGACCACCCGGAATACCGTGGTAAGCCGGTAATTGTCGGAGCACGGCCGGGGACGCGCGGTGTCGTATCGACCTGCTCCTACGAAGCGCGGAAATACGGGGTGCGCTCGGCTATGCCCCGATGGTATCTACGTCCCGCCCAACGGTAAGCTTTACTCCCAAGTCTCCAAAGCCATGTTCCAGATATGCGATAAGTACTCGCCCGTGGTGGAGCCGGTATCAGTCGATGAAGGCTACCTGGATGTCACTCCGTCTGACGGCGCCCTCATCGCTCGCAAAATTAGGGCCGACATCCGCGACACGCTCGGGATTACCGTGACAGCCGGGGTCTCGTACTGTCGCTACTTGGCCAAGATGGTCGCGGAGGAGAACAAACCTGACGGTCTGGGTGTCGTTTCGCAGGAAGACGCACTAGCCTTCCTGAAGGTTCTCCCTGTAGGCAAGTTTCCGGGTGTAGGCCCCAAGACGGTTCAGGTTCTGTCACAGCATGGAGTCAGGACAGGCGGGGACCTTAGAACGATGCCCCCCGCGTGGTTTGATAGTACCTTCGGAAAGTTCGGAGTCCGCCTTTATGAACTGGCGTTTGGAATAGATGATACCCCTGTGGGAGAATCGAGAGCGCCCAAGTCTGTCAGCGAGGAGACCACCTTCGAGGAAGACCAAACCGACAGAGAGTTCCTCAACACGGTCCTGGCCAATCTCAGTCAGGATGTTGGTTTCCGGCTCCGACAAGGCGGGTACTCGGCAAGAACCATCTCCATCAAGGTACGATACTCCAATTTCGACACCCTCACTCGCGCGAAGTCACTACCCGCTCCGGTAGGCTCGGACCCGGATATCTTTCAGACCGCCAAAGAGCTGTTTGATGGTCTTTCGTCATCCCGCCCGGTAAGACTTCTGGGGATAGGCGCAAGCAATCTGTCGGACCAAGGCGTATCTCAGCCCATGCTACTTGGAGACACACAATCCTGGGATCGAGCGTCAAAGACCGTAGACTCTCTGAAAAAGAAATACGGGAAGAAGATCATCAATCTAGGTGCCGCCATACGTAAGTAGGCGGCCACACTTCGCCAGCCTCCAGGTCTGCCCTCCCAGGTTCCCGTCCAGCTACCGCCAAGCCTCTTCCCCGCCGCCTTTGTCAGTTCTCGCAGGCTCCCGTGCAACCGTCCGGCCTCACCGGCACTCGTCGCAATCATACCTCCCCTCCGTCATGCGAATACTAGCAGCGGAGGGATGCACATGACACGAAACATCTGGACCAGGACTTTGTGGGGAGGAGTAATCGGAATAGTTGCCGCCGACTTGCTGTTAGCCATTGCGCGCGCCGCAGGCGGGATGCAGGTAAATCTCCTGGCCGGCCTTGCGGACTTGGTGGCCGCTCGATGGGTCGCGTACACCCCAAGCGGCATGATCCTGGGGTTCGTCATTCATCTTCTTGCGGGCGCTCTGTGGGCCCTCTTGTTCGCGGCGGTGATACGGTCGTTCAACTCCAGGCACAACCTCATAGCCGGAGCCATTAATGGACTCATACTGTGGCTTTTGTGGGGCCTCGCTCTTCCGCCCTTGGGAATATCCCCTGCGCCTTGGGCGGCAGGGACGTCCACCACAATAATCTCCCTCGTCTCAACGCTGCTGTACGGGCTTATCGTAGGATATGCGGTGAGCGAAGAAACAGTCAGGGAGAGAGCTTAAGGCCTACCGCGGCGCAGGACGGTAATTCGCAACTCAACGATAGGCACCCTGCACCGCCGACTCATGAGGTAGCCTAGTTCTGCCGACGTCATCAGTCGGTGAACTGATTCGCCGGAAACGTGAATCGACTATACCCGATATCGGGATGCTCGTCGGCAGGCTGAAGACAGGCTGGCAGACACGTAATAATACGAATAATACGACCGGAGGGACCAGTCCGCTCGGCTAGTCTTGAAAAAAGGTTGATAAGCAGGCCGATAAGCCGGGTTCTGTCAAAGAGTGGTCATCTATCTAGGGGGAAAGTTACCTTTCCCCTCAAGCGACCATACCCGAGGGTTCGGCGGGCAGCGTCATCACCCTCCTATTTGGTCTTGCTCCGGGTGGGGTTTACCTGGCCAGCCGGTCACCCGACTGCCGGTGGTCTCTTACACCACCTTTTCACCCTTACCCATACACCCCAACTAAGCGCCTCCTTATGGTTCCTCGGGCTGGGCATGCCCTTAGAACCGGAAGCCATGGGGCTTCGGGCGGTATGTTTCTGTGGCACTTTCCCTGAAGTCGCCTTCGCTGGGAGTTGCCCAGCACCCTGCCCTTTGGAGCCCGGACTTTCCTCGAACGCCGCTAAGCGGCATCCGCGACCACTTGGCCTGCTTACCAACAAATATAACAAGGCCGGTGGAAGGCGTCAAAGCGCCTAATTTTGCGCCTGACTCGCGGGTCCTCACCCCGCGTACCGGCTTTCTCAGTTTACAAGGGAGTTAATATTATGTCAACTCACTGATCCTGATGGATGAAGTCCAGCTGAGGGCCCATTTGGAACTGCGCATCTACCTTAAGCTAAGGACCGTCCTCGGTCACCGCCCCCCAGCCTAGACAGCGAAGTGACGGACAAACGTGCCCCACCTTCTTGAAAATGGGCCCTCAGCTGGACTTCATCCATCAGGATC
>DAIRWA010000253.1:0-2802 GCA_036802545.1 Bacillota bacterium
AGGACATATGCCGCGATAAACAGGATCAGGCTGACATCTAATGCGAGCTAGCCTGCTTGAGCGGTTTTGGCGGAGTATGAGCAGAGCCACAACCCGCCAACTTCCTCTTTCCTGCCCCAAAAAAGATCATTCGACAGAACGATTGCGTTCTGATACCTTTTCACGAGTGAGCAGAATGGGGGTTTGCCCGCTGCCCAACAATGCGCATGCACTGTCGGGAAGCCTGGGTAGTGGCCAGGTCTTGTGGACGAAGGCGGCGACTTACAAGAGAAGGCAGGAGAAGGGATGTCGGATACAAGCCGCAGCATCATTGAATCCATGTGCTACTACGCGTCTTTGAAGCCGGTTAGGATGCACATGCCGGGTCACAAAGGTCGTAAGGCGTTTTCGCTCCGCACGAACGGCGCGAATCGCACTGAACCCACGCCGGAGTGGGCGCGGAGTCTTCTAGACGAACTGCGCGCCATCGACATGACTGAGTCGCCGGGGTTGGACAATCTTCACTATCCGACCGGGTGTATTCGCGAGACAGAGAAGCGCGCCGAGAGTCTTTTTGGGTCCGCCCGCACGCACCTTCTGGTGAACGGGGCTACTTCGGGCGTCCATGCTGCTTTGATGGCTGTTCGCATGACTTTGGGGACAGGGACTGTGGTGTTACCCCGCAATGTCCACAGGTCGATGGTTCCGGCTATGGCGATGTCCGGACTTGAGCCCGTGTTCGTATGGCCGGAGTACGATCCTCGCCTTGGCGGCTACCTTCCGCTGGACGTGGACAGACTTCGAGCTGTGCTAGAGAGTGCTTCGGAGCTATCAAGCAAGGCTTGCGCCGGGGATGGTCCCCCCAAGGCGGTCTTTGTCATCAACCCGACCTATTGCGGATTTGCCAGGGACCTGACCGAGATGGCCGACTTGGTTCATGCCCATGGAGCGGCCCTCATCGTAGATGAAGCCCACGGCACCCACTTTTTTACCGGAGACGGTCTTCCCCCGTCGGCGCTTCAGGTCGGGGCAGATCTGGTTATCCACGGTGCCCATAAGACCACGGTTGCCTACACTCAGACGGCGTTTGTGCACGTAGGCAGATCGACTCCCCAACGGTTTCCCGCTCTGGCTGCGGCTCTTGAAGAGGCGTTGAGAGCGGTTCAGACGACTTCACCGTCGTATATATTGATGGCTTCTTTGGAACAGGCGATTGACATGATGGAGAGGGGGGACGGCGCGTGGATCGACTGTGGGGTCAAGACTGCCGCCGAACTAACTCGAAGGCTTTCGCGGATTCCCGGACTGTCAGTCGTGGGTTACGAGGCCGGAGTGTCCATTCCCCCTGGGATGATGCACGACCCCGGTCGGGTACTTATCAACTTGAACGGGCTGAGATGCACAGGTCCCCAGGCCGCTAGATATTTGGCTAGTGAACACAAGGTTTACCCCGAGATGACCGGTCCGAAGAACCTTCTTCTGATTTGGACCGGCGCCGATGGTGAGGAAACCATCGACGTGGTTGAGAAGGCGTTCAAGGAGCTGGTCAAAGAATTTTCACCGGACGCGTCTGCATGTGCTGCCCGCAACGCTGCGGCGGCCGATGACGAAGCAGGCCCCATGGCAAGTGCGTTGCAGCTGATGCATGCAGCGCCAAAGCCCGCGAAGGCCATGTCCCTGCGCGAGGCGTTTCTATCCGTGGCCGTTCCCGTGCCTATCTATGAAGCTGTGGGAAGGATATCCGCCGACACCATCGTTATCTATCCGCCGGGGTCTCCGCTGGTTACGCCGGGAGAGACGATTGATGCCGAGATCGTGAAGTACATCCAGACCGCGCGGAAGGCAGGCCTGAATGTGCTCGGGCGCGGTATCCAGGGTAGCAACGGAAGCAGCGGTAGTAACGGTGGCAGTGGGAGCAACAGTAGCGACGGCAGCAGCGGGAGCGACGGCAACAGCGGAGGCAACAGGAGCAGCCACAAAAATAACGGCAACAACAAGACGATGATGGCGTACTGCGTGGCGGGATCCTAGGCTGTTATTGACCGAGTAAATATGAGGGCCAGGACGCCGCCGAAAGGTCGGTGTCCTGGCCTGATATTACTTCCTTCTCCGACGCAAGGGTGGGAAAAACATACTTGTTGAGGTGGCTGGAACGGGTAAGAAACGGTCACTGCGTAAGAAGCGGACATTGGGACGATGGCAGTGAGTGGGATCTACCCGTTGAGGGGCTGCAATGAGTAAGAAACGGTTGCCGGGGAGAGAGTGAACATTGGGACGATCTGAGTGGATAGAATCTACCCGTTGAGGTCGGTCGAATCTTGACCTGCCGCAGGGGGCAATCTGAAGGAAGAAGTGCCTACAGAGGCGGTATCTAGTGATGCGGGTCTTTATGTCACAGTAAGCGAAGAGGGGCTGCAATGGACAGGAAGGAGTTGGCTGGTCTCGGCGAGCAGTTGAGGGGCATCGGACACCGCCGCCGTGAGCTGGCGGAAAGCGTGTATGCTGAGGTTCAGGAAGGGGATACAGAGGAGTCCAGGGAGCTGTATCGAGAGTTGGCTGACGTTACCACGCAGGCAATCGAACTCATGCAGCGTCAGAGGGATATACTCCAGCAGGCAGTGAACAAGCCCGGAATGTAACCGGCTTGGGCGGCTAGTCGACCCCCTGACTAATTGAACACTAGCTGTTAGACAGAGTGGTGTCACGTAATCGAGCGCCTCCACGGTGATGAGGGGCGGTGGCGGGCACCCTCCGCGAGAGGGTGTACCGAATTGAAGCGAGGTCCGGGATTTTGGGGGATGCGCGAGGAGCTTCCGAGGTGTC
>DAIRWA010000254.1:0-1394 GCA_036802545.1 Bacillota bacterium
GCACCGATTAGGAAGACGGCTACTTGCGAGAGACCCTGTTCAAGGTCGAGCTTCGCTTTGGCGTGATTGAGGGACAGGGCTGAGATAGCGTAATGCCCGCCCCCGATCATACCGCTTCGGAAGGATGGTGTCGGAAATCAGATGGAGAGTCAACGTTGGTCGATGATCGAGTTTGCTGCCCTGCGCCGGGAACTAGACGATAGGATTAGGTTCCTGCATCAAACGATAAACCTAGCTATCGTCTTCTGGTGTGTCCTGCTGGTCGCCGTGTTTTACTTCATATCATGCGATCTTCCCCGGGATCTGTTCATCACCTTTATCTTAATAATACCGATCGTGTTCGACTTGCTAGGCTACAATTACCAGTCCAACCAGAATTCTCTCGAATCAATAGCTAAATACATATACGAGGTTGTAAGGCCTCGCGCCGCCGAGGCGAGCGGCCAGGAGATTCTGAAATGGGAGAAGTATTTCGCCGTTCAAAAGGAACCGTTCAAGATCGAAAGCAGCACCAAAGTATTCGCGTTTCTCCTGCCATCGGCAATTCCGTTTGCTCTTCTGGCCTTACGGGTTCCTCTAAACGGCTTTCAGCGGATCCTGGTCTCTGTCGATGTCGCTTTTCTCCTTTTGATGCTGGAGAATTTCCGCTATAAGCTGAGGCGGGTGAAATGAAGCGACTGTTTCGGAGCCTCGGGGGAGGGCCGAACAGAATCACATTCCGGTTGTCAGCGTTGTCAGGGCTTCTCCTGGCTGTGGCCATCGTGATCGGAGTATACCTTTGTGTACCAGGCGTGAAACCCTTCATTCAAAATGCAGTCGATTCAGCCTACGATCCTTCTGAACTCAGGCATTTTGTTATGGCATATGAGGCATGCGCGCCCGCGGTCATACTGCTGCTCACTGTGCTTCAGGGCGTGATCACCATTCTGCCCCTATGTATAGTCATGATGGTATCCGCAATGGTCCTAGGGCTCTTCCGAGGTGTGGTGGTCAGCGTTGTTTCCCAGGTTATCGCCGGTTACCTTGCCATGCGTCTGACAAGGTATCTCAGTCGCCCGGTTGTGCGGAAGCTTCGCGCATCCAAGAGATTTGCCGCCACGAGTAACACTATAGAGTGCCATGGCAGGTGGGGAGTGCTGGTGGCGCGCCTAATCCCTTTTGGCAGTTTTGATCTAGTCAATTTTGCTGCGGGCTTTCTGAACGTGAGGGATGGCGATTTCATTGTCGGTACCCTGATCGGTGTCATCCCGGCGACCTGCTTCTACGGTTTCATCGGTGTTAATCTGTACACCATCGATTGGAGTCATTCCCACTACTACTACATGGGGGCCAGTCTGATCGTCGTGGCGGCGATCGCAGTCTACTCGATCGCGAAATCGGGGCGGGCCTTGCGG
>DAIRWA010000254.1:1404-2800 GCA_036802545.1 Bacillota bacterium
TAATACGTGAAAAGTCTTGCCTCCTCGGCGGCCGCCCTTAGTTGCGAGTCATATGTCAACAGCAAGAGTTCATGGATTCCCTGTCTTTTTAGCGTGAGCGCCATGGAGATGTGCCACAAGTCCGCTCCTCGGAGGTTCCAGGCTTGCGCGGCACCGGTTATTTGGTCCCACCCAGGTCCTCGCGATACCTTGCGCCAAGGGGCCGAGGAAAGGGTAGCCAAAGCTTTGTTCGCGTCACTTGTTGTCATGACACCCTCGCGACGGAGGCGTGACAGAACTGAGCTAGCTTCAGCAAACGTGAGGCTGGAGATAAGGTGTGCGCTATCCTTCGAAAACCAGGCCAAAGCATCAGAAGTGTGAGTATCAACGGTTAACACCGAAATGACAGCGGATGTGTCCCAGTATATTGCCAGGTCCATCTATTCTTTTCGCCCCTCTCTGTCTTCCTGGAGGTACCTTTGGGCGAGTCCTTCCGGGATCCGAACAGGTTGATACGTCACAGCGACAGGCTTCTGCGACACAATATCTCCACGAGCTTCCATTTCGGCAAGGCGGTCCGCGAGACTTAAGGTTCTGATTGGAACAAGCCGAGCGATCGGTCTACCGTATTCCGTGATGATGACATCTCGTCCAGACTTAACCTCCCGGAGAAGTCGGCTCAGATTGGCCTTGGCATCACGGACTCCGACATGTAGAGACTGAGTTCGGTATTCTGCGTTCGCAGTAGGTTTGCCGTCATTGGTATTCATCGTAGTCACCTCACTGCAACTACATGTGGTCATAACTAATATAGTCGACTCGGCGGGAAGCCGTCAATAATCTCCTAAAGCATACCCTTACCGAATCACCACAGATAGGCTACATTAAGCACTGGGTGGAGAGTATCGCGCCGTTTCCGCTTCCGTCGAGGAGTGGCGCAGTGCCTGAGATGGCTTGTCGCGGGAGGGGGCCCAATTGGCTAACCTGATTCCATCAAGAGTAACTGAGGTTATGGAGGCCCTTCAACGGGTCGGATTTCAAGCGTACCTAGTAGGGGGCGCTGTCCGTGACATTCTGCTGCGAAAGGTGCCGGTCGACTACGATATAGCCACCGACGCTCGCCCAGATCAGGTAAAGTCGCTGTTCCTGAAAGTCATCCCCACGGGCGAAAAGTACGGCACAGTCACTGTCCAAAACGAGATGAGTATCGAAGTGACCACCTTCCGCAAGGATGGCTGGTATCTGGACGGTAGGAGACCCGTCTGTGTGGACTTTTCCGATTCTCTGGTAGAGGACGTAACTAGACGCGACTTCACCGTGAACGCCTTGGCTATGAACCGGGATGGCGAGGTCATCGACCATGTGGGCGGTCTATCGGACTTGGAGCGCCGCCTAATTCGTTGCGTAGGCGATCCTC
>DAIRWA010000255.1:0-2787 GCA_036802545.1 Bacillota bacterium
TGTCTCACGGTTGGATTTGCAGCCTTTGACTGTGATGATGAAGAGAATGTCGCCATTGGGCTCGCCTTACGCCGCGATCTGGAGCGTTAGTCGAGTCCAATGGACGAGAGGAAAGACAGCATGAGGTTCGCCTCACGCTGTAGTTTACAGCATGACCGGATTGGCCGGGGAAGTCAGACCGCGATATACACTTACCGCCGCTGCGAGTAATTCGGCGCGTCTTTAGAAATATACACGTCGTGGGGATGGTTCTCCCTGATACCGGCGTCGGTTACGCGCATGAACTGTGAGTTCTTGTGGAAGTCCCCAAGGTTCGATGCCCCGCAATATCCCATGCCGGCTCTGAGGCCCCCGATCAACTGGTAGATGGTCTCCGAGACGGGGCCCTTGTACGGAACCCTGCCTTCGATTCCTTCGGGAACCAGCTTGGAAGACGGTTCCTGGAAATATCGATCAGCCGCTCCGTCTTTCATCGCGCCCATGGACCCCATACCTCGGTACGTCTTGAAGCTGCGACCCTGCCAGATCTCCATTTCGCCGGGGCTCTCATCGGTACCTGCGAGAAGGCTTCCCAGCATAACAGCGTCCGCCCCGGCAGCCAGAGCCTTGGCAACGTCGCCCGAGTACTTGATGCCACCATCGGCGATGACAGGAATGCCGTGTTCTTTGGCGACTACGGCAGCGTTGAATATGGCGGTTAGCTGAGGAACGCCCGCTCCCGTGACTACTCTTGTGGTGCATATCGCTCCCGGTCCTACGCCTACTTTCACGCAGTCGGCTCCACGCTCGATGAGGGCAAGGGCTCCTTCACCTGTGGCGACGTTCCCTCCGACGACCACTTTCTCGGGAAAAGCTTCCTTGATGGAAGCCACGCTGTCCAGGACACCCTTGGAGTGCCCGTGGGCGCTGTCTACGACGAGAACGTCCACACCCGCATCTACCAGGGCCCGTACTCTGCCCATAGCCGCCGCGCCTACGCATGCCCCTGCCAGCAGCCGTCCGCGGTCGTCCTTAGCGGCTCTTGGGTAAAGGCGAGTCTTCTCGATGTCTTTTAGTGTGATCAAGCCTTTTAGGTGAAATTCGTCGTCTACAAGGAGAAGTTTCTCCAACTTATGGCTGGCCATCAGTCTTTTCGCTTGGTTCAGCGAGGTTCCGACCGGGGCGGTGACCAGGCCTTCTTTGGTCATAACCTGGTCTATTAGCTTGGAGTAGTCTTCTTCGAATCTGATGTCGCGGTTGGTGATGATGCCGACCAAGCGATCGCCCATCACTATCGGAACGCCTGATATATGATATTTTGACATCACGTCAAGCGCGTCTTGAACCGTTTTTTCGGGGGACAGGTACACGGGATCTGTGATGACTCCGTGCTCGGACCTCTTGACTCTGTCGACTTCCTGGGCTTGCCGGTCGATGGGCATATTCCGGTGGATGATGCCCAAGCCGCCTTCACGCGCGATGGCAATTGCCATGCGGCTTTCGGTAACGGTATCCATGGCTGCGCTCAGGAGGGGAATACTCAGCTTGGTGATAGGTGAAAGAGCCGACGAGATATCAACGTCTTTTGGGAGGATCTGAGAGTAACCTGGGACCAGCAACACATCGTCAAAGGAAAGCCCTACATCTAGAAACTTATCCTCTCTCTTCATGCCTATCTACCTCCCGAAGCTTTTGTGGAGTTTACCACCTCGGCTAATTGAGTGTCAACTATTAAATTGTGAAACCAATTGGACCGACACAGTAAGTCTGGTTACTACTCTTTAGTTTGCGGTAAGGGTGAGGTCGTATTGCCCGAGATGGTGGTTGGTCTAGGTCACAGCGACCATTACTCAGCCGTGAGTAGGTCACAAAGTCAGTGCTTCCTGCCTATCCAGTAATATGCGATGACTTGTGGGAGGCAGATAGGGGCAACGCGCTTTGTCCTTCGAGCTTCGTAAGTGGACTGTCTCGGCCCTTATCTGTAGAATTCAACTAAGAAGGATGTGGAGTATGACATTTCAAGGCAAGCCTAGGGCCGTAGTGACCGACGCGAGGCTTCGTATCGCCGTTACTATCGCCAGATCCCTCGGTCGAGCAGGTGTCAACGTCATAGCTGCTGAGGCAGCGGACACTGCCAGGCCACTGGCCTTCCATTCGAAATTCGTCGGATCCGGGCTTATCCTCACCAAAGACACAAAGACCGTTCCTTCTGACCGCGACCTAGAGGCCCTGCTGGAGGCAGCGGGACACGATGGCGTCTTGGTGCCCGTGTTTACCCCTTGGGTAGTCAAGATGTCCGCCGACGCGGATAAGATAAGTGGCCGCGCAAATACACTTGTACCTCCGATGGAGTCTCTCCGGGAGGCCCATGACAAGACTCGATGCACGAAGCTTGCGCAGAATCTGGGGGTGCCGATCCCTCGTACGAGCGTCCCTACTGAAGACGGCGTGGATGTCGCCGATGCCTCATCCATGCTGCACTGGGCTCGGAATCTGCCCTACCCCGTCATTCTGAAGTATAGGTCGGGCGAAGATGTCGGGCTACCCGCCTCTTTGCGTTATCGCGTCTGTAGAAACCCGGAAGAGACCGTAGCCGCGTACGGACAGATGGCCATCGTCCAAAGCGCTCCGTTGGCCCAGGAGTATGTCGTGGGGGATGATTGTGGCGCGGCGCTTCTCTACGACGGCGAGTCGAGGCCGGTGGCCTCGTTCACTTACCGAAGCATCCGGGAGAGGCCTAAGGGCGCGGGCCCCACGGTTTACGCTGTGTCGGCAGACTACCCGGAGATGCTCGACTACAGCCACCGC
>DAIRWA010000256.1:0-2787 GCA_036802545.1 Bacillota bacterium
GTCGCCCGCTACGCCAAGCGCCGTCTGTTGATGACCGTGTTGGTGGGCGACCCGGAACAGGCGCTCATGCTGCGGAAGGATCTGGTCCCGTGGAAGGGTCCTCGTAGGATCGCCGCCGCCATGGTCGGTTGGTTGACGCGGATTGTGGTAAACGGGTCCCATGGGACATGTTTTGTCTCACAAAGACTCAAGGCCAGGTATTGGGACGGACGGTCAAATCATCTTGTAGCCAACGAGTCGTGGCTTAGACCCGGCGATTACCTTCCGGCGCGAAAAGTCTTGGCGCCGCCTCGCCGTCTCTTGTACGTCGGCCGCTTGTCAGGGCCCAAAGGGGTTATGATCCTCCTAGAGGCATTCGGCGCGCTGGCCGCGGAGGAGTCGGGACTGAGGCTTACCATCGTGGGCGACGGCCCCCTCCGCGACGCTGTGGGTTCAGCCTGCCTGGCCGACCCCAGAATCCGGTGCGCAGGTTGGGTCAAGGGGCAGTCCCCCGAGTTGTACGGTCTTTTCCGGTCTCACGATGTGCTGGTGCTTCCCTCAATGAACGAAGGATTGCCCCTGGTGCTGCTAGAGGCCATGGCGAATCGCGTCATCGTCTGTTCCGCCGCGGTGGGGGGAGTCAAAGAAATCGTGGAGGACGGCAAGTCCGGGTTCTTGTACGAGACTCAATCCGCCCAAGGCCTTATGAACGCGCTAAGGAGAATCCTGGGTTCAGATGACGTTTGTCTGGAGACCGTGGTCGAATCCGCCTATGAAGTGGCGCTCCAAAACTCTTACGCTAAGCAAAGGGGAGCCTTGGCACAGATGGTAAAGGATGTCCTGGCCCAAGGAGCTACCTCAGGCCGCAAGACTGTTCGCGGCTGCTCATAGTCTCACAGCCTTCAGGCACTCCCCGCGCTGCCCCCGGCTTGAAGAGGACCGGGACGGTCCTGGCGATTATCGAGAAGTCCAACCACAGGGATTGCCTATGGATGTAGGCGAGGTCGTAGGCGAGTTTCTGCTCAGCCGGGGTGGAATACGCGCCGAGCACTTGGGCCAGTCCGGTAAGGCCGGGCTTTACCTTGTGCCGGTCCCGATACCCAGGGATTTTGGCGGCGAACTGTTCCACAAAATACGGTCTTTCGGGGCGGGGGCCTACAAGGCTCATCTCCCCTTTGACGATGTTCACAAGCTGCGGGAGTTCATCCAGGCGACAGCTTCTGAGGACCCTTCCGACAGGGGTGATCCTGGTGTCTCCGGCCACTGACAGCTTCGGGCCCGTTTGCGCCTCGGCGCCATCCACCATGGTCCGGAATTTCAGGAGGACGAAAGGAGCCCCGTTTTGGCCCACCCGTTCCTGGCGGTATAAAGCGGGTCCCTTAGAGGTGAGTTTGACCAGCGCCGCGATTGCGAGGAGTAGGGGGAGCAGGGCGGCGAGGGCCAACAACGCCAGCAGGATATCGAAGAGGCGTTTGGCGGACGACTGTAGCTCACTCATGGTTTTCTCCCTTGTTGGACGTTGATACCCAGGGGAAAGCCAGCAACAGCCACAGGTGACGCCAGTGCAGAGTGTCTATGACGGCGCTGTTGACCAGAATCCCCAGGAGTGAGGCGGCTATCACCGACGAGTAGGAGGCCGGACGCCTATGCCGGCAAAACACCGCCGATAGGGCTCGCCAGGCAGTGCCTATGAGAAGCCATAGCAGGGATATGGCCCCGAGAAGTCCGTACTCGGAGAGCACCCGCACGTACAGGCTGTGTGGGGACATGCCAAACTCTATGTCAGACTGGGCCGGGCCCAACCCGAGGGGTTTAGACCAGGCGAGGAGAAACGCTTTCTTGTGGGTATCAAAACGGCTGATATCGTATCCTTGCAGCCCGAATCGTCCGACAGTCAGTGCCGTCACCTTAGGGATGGTGAGGAGCCCGAGCGCGACAGGCAGAACGATCATCGAGACAAGGACTAGGGCGCGGAGCCGCCTTTTGAGAGCGACGCCGGAGGGCAGCGCCGCGTAAGCGGCAAGCGCGACTACCAGGTTGCCCCACGCGGCCCTGGAGAAGCTCAAGAACACTCCGGCGCATAGCAGCACGAATGCTCCTGTCCAACCCGCGGTGGGGCCGGCCCGATTCTCCCTTTCCAGTCTGTTGAGGGACAAAAGGGCAGGGGCGACTAGGTAGGGCCCGAAGACGTTAGGGTCCTTGAAGAACCCGGTGAGCCTCCCCGACAAGCGGATGATGAGGCCGAAGTCGGGGATGACGCGAAGGTAAGCCAAAACACCTGTTGCCGCAGCGAACAGGGCCGAAACCAGGTAGCCTGAAAGCAGCAGTTCCGGGGCGTGTTCCCAGTACTTGTTCATTAGGCCGCAGAAAAACACCCAGCTCAAGACAAGGTAGAAAGTAATCAGGAAGTATTTTGAGGCGATTTGGGGGTCTCGGGTCGCGAAGAACATGGACGCTAGATTGGCTTCGACGAAGATCAACAGCAAGAACGTGGGCAGCACCGTGTGTCTCGGGAACTCAAGATGAGAAGAAACCAGGCCGGCGAAAAACAGGGCGATGAAGGCAAGGCCGTACGGTGCCGGCTCCATAAAGACGACGGACCCGGAGAGCACCAGGAGCCACACAAAATCGCGGTATGGCCGAGGAATTCTGCCTTCGATTTTAAGATCCATCCCGGCTCGCACTTCCTGTCCGGAGCCAACGGCCCGGCTGCGCGCTGACTGCACACAGCCGGGTCTTAGGCCTTAAGTAGCGGTATAGGGAGTGTTGTAGCCGGCCCACATCATGACGGCGTGAGCGGCTATCACG
>DAIRWA010000257.1:0-2763 GCA_036802545.1 Bacillota bacterium
CCGCTGCAGTCATGGGGCGTTGACGCCAAATTTGAGAACCGCCGGGGTACTGAACGCGTGCCGACCAGGAGCGGCGTGATCGGCATGATTGCCGCCGCATTGGGACGCCGTCGAAACGATAGCATCGACGACTTACAGTGCCTGCGCTTCGGGGTGCGTGTTGAACGGGAAGGAGTATTATTGCGTGACTACCACACGGTGGCAAGCAAATCGCCGTATGTAACCCATCGATACTATTTGGCGGACGCGGTTTTCTTGGTCGGTTTGGAGGGAGACACGGCTGTTCTCGAGAAGCTCGATTACGCCTTGGGTCACCCTATGTTTCCGTTGTTTCTTGGGAGGCGTTCTTGTCCACCAGAGGGAAGGCTTTCTCTCGGCATTCGAAGGGACAAGACTCTTACTGATGCATTCAGGGAAGAACCGTGGCTGGGTGGAACGTGGTCGCCAAGGAGGACTCTACCCGATGCACTGCGCGTTGTTATGGACGCGCAAGAAGGCGACAAGAGAGTACATTTTCAGAGGGATGTTCCCCTGTCGTTTAGTCAAAGACACCGACGGTTTGGCTTTAGGCGGGTTTCCGAGTTGTCTATGCCACGCCACGAAAACCATGACAGCAATAGCGTAGAGGCCAAAGACCCGACAGAGTTCATGTCAGGATTGGGGGAATAGCCTATGTATCTGTCTCGGATCGCTCTGAACACCGAAAGCAGGAACACGTTGCTGGCACTCGGGTCGCCGCACATATTACACGCTGCGGTGGAAGGGGGCTCTAAGGGGCATAACCAACGAAACCTTTGGCGTGTAGATTGGCTCGGCGGTATCTGCTACTTATTGGTTCTCAGCCCCAATAAGCCGGATTTTTCAAGGCTGTTTGAGCAGTGTGGCTATCCTGGTTCTGAACCCCGGTGGGAGACCAGGGATTATGAGCCCCTGCTATCAAAGCTGAAACAAGGCCAAGTCTGGCAATTTCGTCTCAAAGCAAACCCCACTCGCAGTGGTTCGAAAGAATGGGATGAATCAGGCAGAGGTAAAGTCTTCTCCCACGTTACCGAGGAACAGCAGAAGCAGTGGCTCCTTCGACGCTCGGAGACGTGCGGTTTTGCTCTCAAACCTGAAGACTTCCAGGTTGTGGGCACTAAATGGGACGAGTTTCTCAAGAGCAATTCTAGCGAGGGCAAGGTGACATTGCGCACTGTGGTTTTCGAGGGAGTCCTGACTGTAAGGAATCTAGAACATTTCAAGCATGCTCTGGTGTCCGGTATCGGGCGAGCGAAGGCATACGGTTGCGGACTGCTTACGATCGCGCACTACAGAGGCGATAGCAGTGGGTGAGATTCCCGGAATGGAAAAGCCGGAACTACAGGCACTGCCGCGAATCGGGGATAGACTGTCCTTTCTCTATGTTGAACGTTGCCTCATAAACCGACAAGATGGAGCCATCACCGTCACTGACGCTCGAGGGACGGTTCACGTTCCGGCTGCATCCTTGGGTGTGTTGATGCTGGGTCCAGGTACGACAGTGTCCCACCGGGCGATGGAGTTGATCGGTAACTCGGGAACCAGCGTTGTGTGGGTCGGTGAGCGCGGCGTGAGGTACTACGCCCACGGAAATCCGTTAACCCACTCGTCCCGCCTACTGGTTCGACAGGCTGAGATGGTATCGAATGTAAGGACTCGTGTAGCAGTTGCCAGGCAGATGTATCAGCTCCGTTTCCCAGACGAGGACGTTTCATCACTGACGATGCAACAACTACGCGGTCGTGAGGGCTCACGAGTCCGCGCCATTTATCGACGCGCTTCTAAGGATACAGGTGTCGCCTGGAAAGGGCGGGAGTACGACCCCCGTGACTTTGGCGGCGGTGACCCGGTCAATATGGCACTTTCGGCAGCCCATGCTTGTCTGTACGGCGTGGGTCATACCGCGATTGTGGCTCTCGGGTGTTCACCGGGTCTAGGTTTCATACACACAGGACACGAGCGATCATTTGTCTATGACATTGCCGACCTCTACAAGAGTGCAGTAACAATACCGATCGCATTTGAGGTCGCCGCAGGTCAGCCTGAAGACATTGGAGCTTCAACGCGACGTAGGGTGCGTGATGCTATCTCGAGCGGTCGCATCGTAGAACAGACCGTCCGGGATATACGGATGCTTCTCATGGGAGATAAGGCAAGAGAGGAAGATGTGGAAACGCAAGTCTTGCATCTTTGGGACGACAAACACGGCCTCGTTCGCCACGGAGTCGCCTATGGTAAGACTCTTGATGAGTACGACGAGGAGTCATTGGCAGACGGTTACGGTACCATCCTGGAGCCCGAAATATGATAGTGATCACATTGACAGACTGTCCGCCTTCACTAAGGGGGGACTTGACGAAATGGCTTCAGGAGGTAAATACAGGCGTCTACGTAGGAAAAGTGAGCGCTCGAGTCCGTGATGAGGTCTGGAAGAGAGTTCGGGATAACATCAAGTCGGGCAAAGCGACCATGGTGTTTAGTACAAATAACGAACAAGGCATGGATTTCAAGGTCCACAACACTTCTTGGGAGCCGATTGACTTCGACGGACTCAAGCTTATGCTGCGCCCGAGTCCCGCTCGTGTCCAGAAACTAGGCAGACTTAGGTTGGGATACAGCAAAGCTTCGAGGTTGAGACAGGCTAAGCGACTTCCCGATCGAAAGCGCAGACAACTCCTGCCGGAAACGTACCTGGTTGTTGATAATGCGTCATTAACAGTGGCAGTCAAATATTTAGACTCGATG
>DAIRWA010000258.1:0-2755 GCA_036802545.1 Bacillota bacterium
GGCGGCCTTCTTCCCGGAGTAACGCGGTGTCCGTATCTCCCGGATTAACGCTGTTAACGCGGATGTTCTGGGGGCCGTGATCGATGGCCATAGCGCGAGTGAGGTTGACGATGCCGCCTTTCACCGCGCAATACGCGGCAGCTTTGTCGCCGCCCTTCAAACCCCAGCCCGAGCCCGTGTTCACTATGCTTCCGCCTCCGCCTTCCGCCATAACTGGAATCACATACTTGGACATAAGGAATGTGCCTTTAAGGCCCACGTCCAGGACACGGTCCCATTCCTCTTCCGAAAGGTCCACCACGGTTTTCCGAACGGTTACCCCTGCGTTATTGAACAGGAAGTCAATCCTTCCAAAGGCGGTCACTACCTCGTCTACCGTCCTCTTGACATCCGTGCCGGATGTGACATCGCAGCGGAAATACCGGGCTTTTGCACCGGATTGCCTGATTTCTTCCGCCTCCTTGCTCCCCTTGTCGCTTATGTCGAGCATGGCCACGGAAGAGCCATGAGCGGCGAGCAGTTTTGCGACACCCAAACCGATACCCGCGGCGGCGCCGGTGATGACTGCGACGTTCCCCGTCATATCAAGCAAGTTCTTGTTTGACTGCACGGTTTCATCTCCCCTTGTACGGCTCATCATTCCCACTCGATTGTCGAAGGCGGTTTGGAGGTAATGTCCAACGCTACCCGGTTCACATCCTGCACTTCGTTCACGATCCTGGAAGACACACGCTCCAGCACCTCATAGGGAAGACGCGCCCACGTTGCCGTCATCGCGTCCTCGGATTCGACAGCGCGAACGGCCACCAAATGCCCAAATGTCCGCTTATCCCCCATTACGCCTACAGTACGGACGCCTGGAAGGACGCAAAACACTTGCCACAGCTTATCGTAAAGTCCGGCCGCCTGGATTTCCTCATCCACGATAGCTTGGGCTTCCCTGACGATATCCAGCTTATCGCGAGTCACCTCGCCCAGGACACGCACGGCCATACCGGGACCGGGGAACGGGTGGCGGTCAATCAGCTCGGATGGAATGCCCATTTCCCGGCCTACCAGTCTCACTTCGTCCTTGAACAGTTCCCGTATGGGCTCGACGAGTTTCAAATTCATGCGTTCGGGGAGCCCTCCCACATTGTGGTGGCTTTTTATGACCGCTCGGAGTCTCGAGCCCGATTCGATGACATCAGGATAGATGGTGCCCTGCACGAAGTACCGAACGTCTCCTATCTTGCGTGCCTCTTCCTCAAAAACCCGGATGAACTCTTCGCCGATAATCTTCCTCTTCTTCTCCGGGTCCGTCACGCCCTTCAGCGCATCCAGGAAGCGATCCTGAGCGTTCACCAGATTGACCTTGATTCCCAGTTTCGCGAGGGATTGGACTACATATGCGGCTTCGTCTTTCCGAAGAAGCCCGTGGTCCACAAGCACGCAATGGAGGTTATCGCCAACTGCTTCATGTACAAGAGCGGTCGCGACTGTAGAGTCCACGCCTCCGGAAACTCCGGATATCACCTTCCCGTCGCCCACCGCCGCCCGCACCTCGGCCACCGAGCTATCGATAAACCGGCTCATTGTCCAGTCGGGCTTTACCCGGGCGACCTCTAAGAGGAAGTTCCGGATCATATCGTCACCATGAGTCGTAGGACTGGTTTCAGGATGGAACTGGACGCCGTAAAACCCCTTCTCCGGGTTACCCATAGCCGCTACGGGTATCTTTTCACTTGAACCCAGCGTCATAAACCCGGGCGGCACTATCTCGACGGCGTCGCCGTGGCTCATTAACACATCGAACCTGCCTTCAATATCCTTTAAAATCCCTAAGGATTCCTCTACCGCAAACTGAGCCGGGCCGTATTCATGTCCTCCCGTCTCAGTCCTCGGGATTACCTTGCCGCCCAGCACCTTGGCCATAGCCTGCATCCCGTAGCAGATCCCGAGGATGGGCACGCCAAGGTCGAAAATGTCTTTGTCGGGGAGAACCGCGTCAGGCGCGTAGACACTGTCGGGCCCGCCGGAGAAGATGATAGCCGCGGGGATGTCTCCCTGCACCGGATCCACGGTCTTTTTGAGTTCCGGAACGGTCGCGTCCCCCGAAAGGACTTGACAATAGACTTTCTCATCGCGAACGCATCTTGCGATAAGCTGGGTATACTGGCCACCAAAATCAAGGATGATGACTTGGTTTTTCATGCTGCCATCCCTCTTCCTTACCGAAGCGTTGGCTTCGCTGCTAAGTCACCGTACTGTTGGCACTTTGTCCGTAAGTGGCGGTTCAGGCCAACGTCATGACCGCTCTAGACGCCTGTTTCTAGTGCTACCGTCCGCAAGACCGATTCAAGCCCAACCGGCCCATCCGGGCATGGACGAACACCCGGTCGCTTCGAGCCTTTGTCGGAATTGTATATTCTCTTTTCACAATTTCTTTTGCGTATAACAATTCCCTCGGAAATCAATTTATCATTTGTCCTATCAACACACAAGGAAGAATGATCTGCTGTGCCCTGAAAGTGACATGGCTTGGCCTGCCTCTGCCTTCACTTTAGCACTAGTATTTGCGTAAGAGACATTTCTCTAGGATAAGGATTGCCTTGTCGGTTCAAGAACCCATATCCGAGATGTTCTGTAGCGGCTCGACGGGTCTTGACTATGGCGGAGAACGGGGCGTAGTCGGAAGGGTCGGGTCAGACACTTTGGCACTCTCCGGTCAGGTTGTCCGCAGGATATGATAGAACCAACGTCGAAGTCGGGCATA
>DAIRWA010000259.1:0-2745 GCA_036802545.1 Bacillota bacterium
TCATGCAGCAAAGGAGAGATGCACTGTAGAACTGGGGCTTTTCTGGGATGAAGTAAAACGTTTTGAGAATCCTCATCAGTACTACGTTGACCTATCTCGTGAACTGTGGAATATCCGGCAGAGTATGGTTGAGGATGCGCACTGAGGCAGAGCACTGAACGGTCTTACGGGAGGGCAGCCGCATGCGTGTGAAATCGGCAGTAGACTGGTGGTTCGGGGCTATTACCACAGAAGAATTCCTGCAAGAGCTCTTGCGGAGATGTCCAAATCTGGAACAAGATACGTAGACGCCGTGATGAGTTAGGTCTTCACACCCGTCCTACAAATCTGCTAGATAATCATGCATTTCCTTGAGGTCCTTAAAGCCTAGCTGCTGAGCGATACGTTTGGCGGTGCCCGTAGCTCCCGACTTGCCGGATCCGTGCGAGTGGGTCTGTCTCATACGCCCATTGGAAAACCATCAACCTTCCTCCAAACCTTGCGCTCGTTCTCCCTTTGGAGGTATCGTGTGTAGAGCGACTACTATGGCGAGAGTATGCGCAGAGCACGGGAGTGAAACCTAAACAGAAGACAAAAACAGGGGGCCTGCATATGTCAACAGACGCTGAACGCCTATCCGCATGGGCTGACACATACGATACCGAGGGTGAACTCGCCGCGGTTTACGATGAACTGGTGGTACAGCGAGTGCAGCATCCCGATCGGTTCACAATCATGGGAGCCTGGAAGACGGGCTACCTGTCCACGGAGGAGGGCAAGTATGCCTACCGGGACAAGTCGGGCAGATCGTACTATTACACCGACGGGTGGAATCCCAAGTCCGCTGTCGGGTACGAGGTCTGGAATACGATCGCGTCTCAGGACACCGCCATATCGGGACTGGTGCCCAAGCATTTTGCCGACTTTCCGCCGAAACTGGTCGTTCAGCTTACCCGCCTTCCTGGCTTTGATTTCGAGAAAGCTGTGTTCGTCTTGCATTGCGTTCAGTACTCGGTGTTTCCCGCCTACGACCAGCATCTGTACCGCGCGTTCAAGTACCTCATTTCGGGTAACTACACGACAGTGGATGCTCCTCCGCAGGACTGGAGCGATTATGGAACCTATAGACGCTTCTTTGAGGAAACCGTACGGACGACAGGACTTCCGCCTGTCACAGTTACCAGAGGACTGTGGATGCTAGGCAGAGCCGCAGCTGAAGGTGACTTGTAGGAGCGGCTACGAGTTCATCAACCGCTCCTTCAACTCTCCCAGCCTGGATAGTTTCGCCTCGAGCCCAGAGACGCGGGACCGGCGAGTTTCTGAATCTTGGTCTTCTCGGGACATGCTCAGGGCGTCAGCCAACCCTTCGGCTACGCGACTAATTCGCTCCAACGACTCCCGTTCGATATGTCTGGTAGTCTGCTTGATACGGCGGGCAAAGTCGAATCTAACTCTGCCCATCTGCATATCGAGGAGACTGCCGGCCTGTTTCTTTAGCCTCTGGCCGAGGCGCTCTCTGGCGATAGGAGGGGGCAACAAGTTCTGAAGCCCACGGGAAATAGCGTAAAGCGTCGGTTCTACGTTATCGTACCTGTAGTAGAAGCCTTTCGGCTCGGCCAGTTCCAGCCTGACGGAAGCCTCGGGAGGTTGTGCGTCGAAGTACTCTGACACGGTCCGTTGAGCGTCCTTTACCACGCTATCGGATTCGTCAGCGAAGCGATGCCGGATTGCCTCAAGTCCCTCTTCGAGTCTGGTCTGCTCGTCGACCCTGTATTCCTCCATCAAATCGGTGATGCCTTGGTGAATGCGATCTCTAACGACTTCTTCGAGCTTGTATACAGGGACGTATTCCTTGGAGGCTATGGTCTCGTCCACAAATCGATCCAAGCTGGGCAGAACCGCACGGTACGCGTCTTCGAGGCGGCGAGCCACCCCTGACGACAGTTTCTGCACGGCGGCATCGAGGAGGTGTTCCAGGTCAGTCCTGCGGTATTTCATCGTCTGTATGAGCCTGGCGATCATGCTCACTTTATCCTCAAGGCTCTCTGCGTCCGCTCCGGCTGTCTCCAGGGCTAAGCGAGTTTCGAATTCCAGCTGGCCGATGAGAATGAGCGCTTTCCGGGTGGCCGATTCAACCAGCACGGTATCTCTGTCAGACAGCAATACCGAATCCAGCCACTTGTTCAGTTCAAGGATGCCGCTGTCTTCAAGCAGGCGATCATCCTTCTCTTGTCCCGGTTCTCCGGATACGGCGTCCAGGGCCATGGTCGCGGACATCGGGATTACTGTAGGACTGACGGCTCCTGCTTGCTCTTCCAGGGCTGTTGTCGTGAACTTGAGAATGTCGGCCAGTTGGCCGGGCTTCGCGTAATCGGACTTGTTGAGGACAAAGACTACGCGGCAAGTCTTATCCATCCGCTCTATGTACTCGACTTCTTCCTGGGAAATAGGAGGGTCCACCGACAGCACGAACACTATGGCATCCGCCCGCGGGATCCATTCGGCAGCCACGGTCGAGTTGTGTTCCAGGGTGGAGCCGGCACCCGGGGTGTCTACCACCCTAAGACCGCGTCCAAGGAATGAGGAAGGCCATTCTACCTTTACGTACGATACTCGTTTCCGGTTATGAGGGTTATTCTCTTCAGTGACGTACAGAGCAAGATCAAAGATGGGGATTTCACGATTCCTGCCATCTAGGTAGAATACCGTAGCGCCCGGGGTGTCGCCGTAGGTGAGCAAGGTCCCCGCGGAAGTGAGAGGGACCAC
>DAIRWA010000260.1:0-2737 GCA_036802545.1 Bacillota bacterium
GGAATTGCGTTCGTACATGAAGCCGTATGACAAATATCCGGGAGTTCTGTTGGCACCCGATGGCACTTCTGCGGTTGCGCTGTTTTTCCACAAGGATGAGACCGTGTCCGTTGTTACTCTCTCTCTCAACGGTGGCTCGAAATGGCTAATGGTAAGCGAGAAGGTAGAGCGTCTTTCACTCGAAGACTAGAGAAGAGGGCCACTTCTCTATGGTTTGGCCGTGCCTGAAACCTGCCAGAGTCAAGCCACGTGTGTCAGGTGAGGAGGTGTCCATAGAATGAGGAGGTCTCAGCTGAGATTCCTACTCGTGGCGGCGATTCCATTCCTGGTTGTGGCCCTTCTTGCGGGATGTAGCCACAGAGTCAAACTCAAGGAAGTGCCCGCCGATCTGATACCGGAGACGTACAAGGAATCTCTTCGAGAGGACGAGTGGGATACCCTCATTGAAGACAGTGTCGTGTGGAGGGTATACGAGGATTTTGGAGATTACGTTTTGGTGGCGTGTACCTACAGAGTTGATTTTCGGGGTGAGAGATCTTCGGGACTTCGCATGTGGGCTTCCAGCAGTTCAGGTGAATGGAAGACGGGCAGCGGAGGCGGGGGGTTTAACGAAAGCGATCTTGGTCCATTCGGAGCGTGGCTTTCGGCCGAACGAAGCAAACCGAGTGTTGTGAGTCGCCTCGATGCGGGAGGTATAGCCTGGGATACTAGAATAGCCGAGATTAAAGTCGTCATGACAGATGGTACGGTTGTGAAAACCGAACCCATCGACGGTTTCTGGGTCATACCTTTCGGTATTGAGGTAAAAGATGACAAGTTTCACGAAATATTGGCCTTGGACGGGAAAGGACAAGTATTGTATAGCCAGAAGGGAAAAGAGTCCCACTTCTGGGGACCGTAGGGCAGAAGGGGGGCCGGAAGGCCACCTCGGTTAATTCTCCTTTAGCATTGTCTATCCTCACATGAATGCCAAGACTGACCAGTACTTCGCATAGTTGAGAAGTGGTTAGCTATCCACAGATAAACCTCCCATTCCTGCCGATATTAATGTAAATGCCCTGGTAGACAAGTTTTTTCTTTATGCTTCGATCTTATATTATGTTTACATGACTTGGCAGTTCATCCGAAAGGAGGAGTAATTTGAAAATGAAGATCAAAAAGACCACAATAGTGCTGTTAGCCCTGATTCTTTCCTTTTCAGTGCTGACAGGGACCGCTGCGGCGGCAGCTCAGTACGACAGATACGTCTTGCCGGACCCAGAGGGAGGCACGCTCTACATATTCACTAAGGGTCTGACGGAATCCCTTGCGAGGATCCTCAATGACATCTTTAAGAATATCAGTTTTCCATGGGAATCCATCATTAAGCCGGCGAAACCTCCTGTGACGCCTGCACCTGAACCTGCACCTGAACCGGAGCCGCCGGCAGAACCTGAAACGCCACCTGCGCCTCCCAAGCAGGAAGAGCCGAAGCCCGCTCCCGAGCCGGAGCCTCCTAAGCAGGAAGAGCCGGAGACGCCTCCCGAGCCTGAGATTCCCGAGGAGCCTGAAACCCCGGAGGAGCCGGAAACGCCTTCCGCGACGGGTCTTACGGAAATGGAGCAGCAAATGTTGGATCTAGTCAATGCGGAAAGGGCCAAGGTCGGAGCTCAGCCGTTGGCGGCGGACATGCGCCTCACCGAGCAGGCCAGGCTGAAGAGCCAAGATATGATCGACAAAGGCTACTTTTCGCATCAATCGCCGACGTACGGTTCGCCCTTCGACCAGATGAAGGCCGCAGGCATCACTTACAGAACCGCCGGCGAGAATCTTGCAGGTGCTCCATCGGTGAAGTCCGCTCACGACAACCTCATGCTGAGCGACGGCCACCGCAGGAACATACTGAACCCGGCGTTTGACCACGTTGGAATCGGGATCATCGAGGGTGGCCCTTACGGGATCATGTTTACCCAGATGTTTATAGGGAATTAGTTCGCTGTAGCTGTAGAGGAGCGCTGTAACTGACGCTCCATAAATCGTAGGTTGGGGCAGACAGCAGGAGCAAATGAGCAAGCCGCTGTCTGCCCTTTCTCTCTGTCTATACTGTATTCCTGTGAGCCTTAGTTGGCCTGGGCGTTACGGAGAACCTGGCCTACTCGCCGGAACGGACGTAATCCTTGAACACCCAACCGGTCTGACCGTCGTACAACTGGATTCCCGCCCAGTTTCCCCTCCGTTCGGTCAGAATGACCGGTGTGCCTCGGCCAAGTTCGCTGATAACCAGGGACGCCGGGCTTGGTGCTTCCCTGAAGTTCACTTCGTCATCCACAACCATGCCAAAACCGATGAACCTGCTTGGGGTTTTCCCGGTTTTGAGAAGCTTAAGGGTCTCAATCTCAAACCGCTTCTGTGACAGGATCCTCTCGATCAACTGGCGCTCGGTATTGCTTGACATCCTGCCGATCAAGTTGCTGTATTTGTCTTTGGCCTGCTCTTCCTGTTCAAGAAGCTCGGCGATGGTCTCCTCCAAAAGTCTTCGCCTCCTTCAAGTTCCAAGTTATGCGGTATACCGCGCGAACATGCCCTCAACAAGGAAACCGCCTGATTCAATACGCATCGGAACACGTTCCAAGAGAATCTAAAAGGAAGAGGTTGGGAAGGAGAGAGGAGTGCTGGTACAATTGAACAGTAGCATTCGGGCCGGTCCGCCTGACCGAGCGCTAGGGGCCAAAGCCGAGGATATAGACAAGGTGCTGGG
>DAIRWA010000261.1:0-2712 GCA_036802545.1 Bacillota bacterium
CTGAAGCCAAGGCCGCGCTGGAGACTCCAGTCGAGGATGGCCACGCACAGAGCGCCCGACTGGGAGATGAATGCTATGTTACCCTTAATCGCCATGTCTTTGGCAAAAGTGGCGTTGAAAGGCGTGTGGGTGTCCATAACGCCCAGGTTATTCGGCCCTGTAATCCGCATCCCGTACTTCTTGGCGGTCTTAATGAGTTCTTCTTCAAGCACTTTGCCCTCGCCGCCAACCTCTTTGAAGCCGGCGGTGATCACGACGAGATGCTTGACTCCGGCCTTACCGCATTCCTCAGCGACAGCCACTGACGCCGCCGCGGGCACACAGAAAACCGCTATATCCACTGGTTTACCTACGCTCAGGATGGAGGGATAAGCCTTGTAACCTAAAATCTCAGCCTGTTTGGGGTTGATGGGATACACTTCTCCAGCATAACCACTGGCCCTTATGTTGTCGGTCACGGCATAACCGATTTTGCCTGGGGTATTGGAGGCTCCGATCACCGCGATCGACTTTGGATGGATCAAAGACGACAGGTCGCTCATTAGATATCTGCACCTTCCTCTACTAAATTGGACGGATTGGACAGGCCAATAACCACCAAGTAGTTTAACACAATTGGCAAATTGATTGAACTCACGCGCGCATTTACCCAAACTTGAAGGAATTGGTTGTCGGGCCTAGAATATGGGAACTATTGGCAGATACGGGAGTGATTGCAAATGGCAGACATCCTATGGGCAGATGTCGGAGAGAGGCTTCACTTGTCTGTCCGGGAGATGCGGGGCATTCGATCCGCTTTCGGGGATATCCTGGGGCTTGGCTTGTCAAAAGAGCTGCCCGAACACATGCTGCCCGCCATTGAGTACGTGGCGAGGCGGCGTAAAGAGAAGGCGTCAGACGACGAGATCCGCCAAGAGCTCAACTTATCCAAAAGCGATCTCGGATGGCCCGAAGAGGTGTTGTCACGTATGGACGCAGTCGAAAGCACGACAAAGAACCAGGTTGCCGCCACAACCACCTCGGAAAGTGATCCGGAAATGGCCGACGAAGCCGAAGAGGGATCGATCGAAAACCCGGAGCTATCCGCAGCAAGACCAAGGCTGTTCCTGATAGGGGGGAAGGAGGGGTCAGAAGCCGCTCCCGACGTAAAGGATGAAACGACTACCGAAAGCCAAGCCCTTGCCGACTTGAGAATGGAGTTCCACACCCACCTTTCCGCTCAAAGAGAGGACATCTTGCGCCTGGAACAATCCATAAGAAAGCTCTCTATCGAAGTCAGGGATATGCGCTACGCGCTGATGCTTGGATTTACTAGGCGGGACAGGAAAAAAGGGTACAAGGGCATGTCAAACCTTCTGCTGGGGTGACCAGAGGTCCCCGAGAGCCCCTCGCATCTGATTGCGAAAGCCGGGGATGTCCCGGGCAAGCGAGGAAACCCGGTCTTTCATAGCGTGACGATGGGTGTGTCCGGAATAAGGACACCTAGTTTTCATTACCGGGATGTCCAGGCGGTCCCGGGCTTTGACTATCTCTTCCTCGGGGACGTAGACCAAAGGCCGGATGACCGTCAGTTGGCGACGGCTAAGGTACGTCCTCGGCTCAAAGCACCTGAGGCTGCCTTGGTAGAACATATTGAGAAACAGCGTCTCTATGGCGTCATCCAAATGGTGACCCAGAGCGACTTTGTTGGCGCCCACCTCTTGAGCTGTCTTGTGCAGCGCTCCCCTTCTCAGGTTTGCGCACAAGGAACACGCCGTGTCGGTAGTCGGGTGCCTTTTGACTATCTTGGCGATATCGGTCCTCACGATGGAGTGTGGGATCTCCAGGCGGGCAAAAAAGGACCCCAGGGCCTTTGATTCGCCGTCATCTAGCCCTGACTCACCACCGTTGTCGATAGTCGCCGCGTGAAGGGCCAATCTAACGGGCGCTCTCTTGCGGAGCTCAGCCAGAAGGGCGGCCATGACCATGCTATCCTTTCCTCCGGAAGCCCCGATCAAGATCACGTCGCCTTCCTCGATAAGTCCAAAGTCCGCTATTGCCCTGCCGGACAGATGATACAGGGTCCTGTGGAAAGCCTTGGGCAAATCTATCCACCTCTTTAGAAGCATTGCTGCCTGCGACTTATAATACATCGTGGGTCAGGGTGCTCGCCACACTCCTAAAAACCACCCCTCGCCTTCTATTACTTAAGACCCCACCAACACCTTACTCATAGGAAAACCGGCCGCGAAAAGCGGGCGCTTACCGCACGACTGGATGACGGCATGCCCGCTGCAGTAGAATATAGAGCAGATCAATGATATGGGGGACTAAAGATCTTGACTGCGACTCGTCTTCAAAACGAAATGGTTTACTTGGACAATGCATCCACCACCAAACCGGCGCCCGAAGTAGTGAAGGCCGTTATGTCTTCGATGGAGGACGGGTGGGGAAACCCATCGTCCCTGCATAAGCTAGGAAGTCAATCCCAAGCCATGGTAAAGGCCTCCAGGCAAAAAGTCGCCAGGGAAATATGCGCGGATGAAGGCGAGATATACTTTACTTCAGGCGGCACAGAAGCGAACAACTTGGCCGTCTTCGGCACGCTAAGGAGCCTAAGGGACCGGCGCCGCATCGTCACCACCACGGTAGAACACCCTTCAGTGATGTCCGCCTACGAATACCTCAAGAATGGCGGATACGATGTCAGATTCATCCGTGTGGATTCCGATG
>DAIRWA010000262.1:0-2697 GCA_036802545.1 Bacillota bacterium
ATTACAAAGATTACCCCCTTACTTGAGCGAGGTCGAACGCTCGGTGTGATGACCGTGACCTCTAAATGTACGCGTGGGAGCGAATTCGCCAAGCTTGTGACCGACCGCGTCTTCGGTGATATACACAGGGACGTGCTTCCTGCCGTCATGGACCGCGATGGTATGCCCCAGCATCTCAGGGACTATGGTGCAGTCCCTTGCCCAGGTCCGTATCACTCGCTTTTCGTTCTTCCTGTTCATCTCCCGGACTTTCTCCAACAAGCCCTGGTTGACATACGGTCCCTTTTTGGTTGACCGGCTCACAGTCGCCCCCTCCTTCCCTTTGGTTAATTCCTTCGCTTAACAATCAACTTGTCCGAAGCCTTTTTCTTCTTCCTGGTCTTGTATCCAAGAGTAGGCTTGCCCCACGGGGTCAGAGGACCCGGGTGCCCGACGGGAGACTTGCCTTCGCCTCCGCCGTGCGGGTGGTCTACCGGGTTCATGACCACACCGCGAACACTGGGCCTCCATCCCTTATGGCGCCTGACTCCGGCCTTGCCCAATGAAACGTTCTCATGCTCAACATTGCCGACCTGCCCCACTGTCGCCCTGCACATCACGGGCACTTTCCTCTGTTCTCCTGAAGCGAGCCTGAGAAGAGCGAACCCGCCTTCCTTGGCCATAAGCTGGGCCTGTTGCCCGGCGCTACGCACCATCTGAGCTCCCTTGCCGGGGACCAGTTCGACGTTATGAATCGTTGTTCCGGTGGGAATGCTGTCCAGAGGCAAAGCGTTGCCAATCTTTATGTCGGCGTCGGGGCCGGAACTGACGACATCGTTTATAGCGATGCCTGCCGGGGCCAAGATGTAACGCTTCTCGCCGTCGGCGTACACCAATAGAGCTAACCTGGCCGTCCGGCCCGGATCGTACTCTATGGCCGCTACCCTGGCCGGAACACCATCCTTGTCTCTCTTGAAGTCCACCATCCGTACCAACTTCTTTGACCCGCCGCCTCTGTGACGGACAGTCAATCTTCCCATGTTGTTGCGCCCCGACCAGTTCTTCTTGGAAAAGATCAGGGACTTTTCCGGTTCTTTATCCGTGATCTCCTGAAAGCCGCTAACCACCCTGGTGCGCATGCCCGGTGACGTTGGCTTAAAGTCTTTAACCGGCAACTAAATTCCCTCCCTACCTACACACCCTCGAAGAACGGGATCCTTTGCCCGGGCGCCAGGGTGACTATAGCTTTCTTCCAGTTGCGAGTGCGACCCAAGCGCATTCCAAGCCTTCTCGGCTTGCCGGAGACGTTCATGGTATTGACCTTGGTCACCCGCACCTTAAATATCTCTTCGATAGCATTGTGCACATCTGCCTTCGTGGCCTTTGGATGGACCCTGAAACTGTAAGTGCCACGCCCCATGGCCTCATTGGTCTTCTCAGTAACCAGAGGTTGTATGATGATGTCTCTAGCCGTAAGGTTCATGACAAGACCTCCTCCAGCTTCTTGACCGCATCCTCCGTCATGACGATGAACCGCTTCGCCATTGTGTCGTAGGTGTTCAAGTCCTTGGCCTCAATCACCTGGATCCCAGGGATATTCCTGGCCGACAACACGACATTGCGCTCTCTATCGGCAGTAACAATTAGAGCACTCTTGGCGGCGCCAAGGCTCGTCAACAAGTTCCAGAGATCTTTGGTCTTGGGTGAGTCCATAGACCACTCTTTCAACACTAGAATCTTTCCGTCTTGCGCCTTGGCTGAGAGCGCCGACAAAAGCGCGGATCTCTTAACCTTCTTGGGCAGTCTCTGAGTGTAATCTCTGGCCTGAGGCCCAAAAGCTACTCCGCCGTGCCTCCAAATAGGAGATCTGGTGCTTCCGGCGCGTGCCCTGCCCAAACCTTTCTGCCGCCATGGCTTGCGGCCGCCGCCAGACACTTCGGAACGAGTCTTAACGCCTACGGTGCCCTGTCTCGCCGCCGCCAGGTGACCTAACACCGCGGCCCTAATTATCTCCTTATTGGGTTCTTTTCCGAACACTAGGTCGGAGAGACCCATCTCACCGACTCTTTCGCCGTTTGGACCGAAAACCTGTGCTTGTGGCACGAGGATCCCTCCCTTAACTTGCAAACCGCAGTTTGCCCCTTCAAGTACCTACCGAGTAGCCTCTCGTATCATGACCAGAGACCCTCTCGGGCCGGGCACAGCGCCGTGAACCAAAAGCAAGTTCTTCTCAGGATCCACGCTCACTACCCGCAATCCTCTGGTAGTGACTCTCTCGTCACCCATGTGACCGGGCAATTTCCTCCCGGGAAATACTCTGGAAGCGTCTCTCGACTGCAGAGAACCTACGCCCCTGTGGTACTTGGAACCATGACCCATAAACGAACGGTGGAAATTGTGGCGCTTAATGACGCCCTGAAAACCCTTGCCTTTCGAGCGGCTTGTAACATCAACGCGATCGCCTGATGTGAAAGCGTCGACCTTAACTTGATCACCTATCTGCAACTTGTCGTCAGGGCCGACGGGGAACTCCCTTACGTGCTTTAGAGGCGCAATGCCCCTTTTCTTGAACTGCCCCGCGACAGGTTTTGTCACCTTGTGCTCCTTCACAAATCCGAAGCCCAGCGAGACCGCAAGATAGCCGTCTTTATCCAAAGACCTCTTCTCAACAACAGTGCACGGGCCCGAACTGAAGACGCCCCGGGGAGGCTGGCTCGT
>DAIRWA010000263.1:0-2677 GCA_036802545.1 Bacillota bacterium
ATCCGCGAGGGCGGACGCACTGTGGCTTCAGGAGTAGTAACCAAGATCGAGGGGTAACTAAGCGAGGCCAACTGGGATAAATAGGGTGCATTGACACCCGAATATGCCTGTGTTACACTCGTTGAGCGGTTTTGGCTGGGATGGGAGGGGTTTTCCGTGGCAAAGGGCACTGTCGAGACAATAACGTTGGCCTGCCAGGAGTGCAAGCAGCGTAATTACACTACCAACAAGAACAAGAAGTCCCATTCCGGACGGCTTGAATTGAAGAAGTACTGCAGGTTTTGCCGTACTCACACCGCTCACAGAGAGACGCGATAGTCGGTTCTTGTAACGCAGGCCCGTAGCTCCAACAGGTAGAGCGGCGGACTCCAAATCCGATGGATGGGGGTTCAAATCCCTCCGGGCCTGCCATCATTGATTAGCGATTAGGTGAGATGAGAATGAGCAAGATACGGCGTTGGGGACGTAGTATTGTGACTTTCCTACGCGACGTCCGCGCGGAGATGAAAAAGGTTGTATGGCCCGGATGGGAAGAGGTTCGCACTCTCACCGCAGTGGTCGTTGTTACAATGGTTGGCATTGGGATCATTCTTTGGGGTACAGACGCACTGCTAAGTCTCGCTGTTGGCCTAGCGTTGAAATGATAAGGGGAGAGAAGAGCGGGACCCGGACAGATATTTAGGGGGTCCTCATTTTATGAGTACAAAGATAGACTCCACATCAGATAAACCTCAGTGGTTCGTAGTTCACACCTATTCGGGGTATGAGAACAAGGTGAAAACCAACCTCGAAAAGCGCGTGGATAATATGAACATGAAAGACAAGATCTTCAAGGTCATTGTTCCAGAAGAGGAAGAAGTGGAGTACAAAGAAGGCAAGAAGAGGATCGTCAAGAGGAAGGTATTCCCCGGCTACGTCGTGGTGAACATGATCCTAGGCGACGATTCTTGGTATGTTGTGAGGAATACACCCGGTGTAACCGGATTCGTCGGACCGGGCTCCAAACCCATTCCTCTCGAAGAGGAAGAGATTGAGTCAATTTTGAAGAGGGCCAGCGGTGAAGGACAGCCGAGGGTCCGCGTGACCTTCGCACCGGGACAGACGCTTCGAGTGAAGTCCGGTCCTTTCCAGGGCATGATGGGACTTGTGCAGGATGTTATGGCCGACAGGGGCAAACTTCGAATGCTCTTGTCCATATTCGGCCGCGAGACCCCGGTGGAGCTAGACTTCAACCAGGTAGAGGAAGTGTGAGTGAGACGCCATGGCAAAAAGGGTTAAAGCAGTTGTAAAGCTTCAAATCACCGGTGGGAAAGCGACGCCGGCACCGCCTGTCGGGCCCGCGCTGGCTCCGCACCAGGTCAACATGCCTATGTTCGTCAAGCAGTTCAATGACAGAACGTCCAACCAGGTCGGTACCATCGTTCCTGTCGTGGTCACCATCTATGAGGACCGAACGTTTAGTTTCGTCTTGAAGACTCCTCCCGCCGCTGTTCTTCTTAAGAAGGCCGCAGGCATCGAGTTGGCTTCAGGGGAACCTAACACGAAGAAGGTCGGCAAGGTGACCCGGGAGCAAGTCAAAGAAATCGCCGAGACGAAGATGAAAGACCTAAACGCCAGTTCAATCGAGAACGCTATGCGTATGATCGAGGGAACGGCACGCAGCATGGGTATCGAGGTAAAGGCCTAGCGCTTGTTTTCCAAGCGCTCATATGGGTTTCCTCAAAACTATGTTACAGACTGGGTCAGTTTTGTGGGAGGACCTTAGGGTCCGCTAGCACCACAAGGAGGTAAGTGAGTTGGCGAAAAAAGGAAAGAAGTATCAAGAAGCCGTAAAGACCATCGAGCCGGGCAAGGCCTACGAACCGAAAGAAGCTCTTGAACTCCTCTGCAAGATCTCCTACGCGAAGTTCGACGAGACCATCGAGCTTTCTCTCAAGCTGGGTGTCGATCCGCGTCACGCCGATCAGATGGTCCGCGGCGCGGTCGTGCTTCCTAACGGTACCGGCCAAGAAGCCAGAGTCTTGGTGTTTGCCAAAGGCGACAAGGCGAAAGAGGCTCAGGAGGCCGGGGCCGACGTAGTGGGGGCCGAAGAACTCGCCGAGAAAATCCAAGGCGGATGGCTTGAGTTTGACAAGGCGGTAGCGACTCCCGATATGATGGGTATCGTGGGACGGCTCGGTCGTATCCTTGGACCTCGTGGGCTTATGCCCAACCCGCGGACAGGGACCGTAACCAACGACCTCGCGTCCGCGATCAAAGAGATCAAGCAGGGCAAGGTCGAGTTTCGCACTGAGAAGACCGGACTTATCCATGCCCGCCTCGGAAAAGTCTCTTTTGGGGCCGACAAGCTAGCTGACAACTTCTACGCCTTCGTGGACGCGATCCTGAGGGCAAAGCCGTCGGCAGCAAAAGGCCAGTACATGCGAGGGGCCACTCTCTCGTCTACTATGGGGCCCGGAGTGCCCCTAAACGTCGCCAGACTATCCAGGCCCAGCGCCTGAGCGCAGTGCGGTTGTTGAGCTTAAGGTAAGCCGTTTCAAAAGACCATAACGGACAGAGGTCCTTCGACCGAAGACAGCAGGTGTCGGAAGACGTAAGGGGTTTTGGCGGAAAACATCCGCTCTTGCCCGCCCGCCGAGGTTAACGCCATCAGCGTAGTACTTGTACTCGTTGGGGC
>DAIRWA010000264.1:0-2674 GCA_036802545.1 Bacillota bacterium
GGAGACTCTTGACCACGTCTCAGCCTCGGGAATAGCGGTCGTCGGCGCGGGAAGAAACGAAACCGACGCTCGCGCTCCGCACATCTTCGAGAAAAACGGCATTAGCGTTGGCGTCCTGGCCACCAACCTGGTCGTCCCGACCACAGATTGGGCGGCCACAGATACTAAGCCTGGACAGGCGTTTGACTGGGGCGGCAGGCGAGGCGGCGGTATCTGCGCCAGCGTCGAGGCCCTCCGGCAGCAGGTTGACATAGTGGTAGTCATGCTCCATTGGGGCGAAGAACGAACTACCGAGCCCGAAAGCTGGGTCAAGAACATGGAGATCGGCTTACGGGAGGCAGGGGCCGATATCATCATCGGCGGCCACCCGCACATACTCCGGAGCATCCGGTACGATGGGCAAACCCTCACCGCGCATAGCATGGGCAACTTCGTCTTCACCATCCGTGCCGACATTCCGGCGTGCCAGGAAAGCGCCATCCTAACCGTGACCGTGTCCAAAGATGGCATCGAGTCGGCTGAGGTCTATCCCACACGCATCGTCAACTACCGGGCGATCCCTCTGACAGGCACGGACCGGGACTCGGCCATGAACAAGCTGGCCGCTCTCTCTCGACCTTTCGGCTCAGACATCGAGATAAGCGGCGAGATCCTCCCCATTTCCTTCTCGGATATGGTCGGACACTGGGCAAGGTTCACAATAGCCCGCCTAACCCGAGGCGGAGTAGTCCAAGGCTACGAGGACGGCACCTTCCGGCCAAACCAAAACGTAACCAAAGCTGAATTCGCCGCGCTTCTTGCACGAAGCCTGGTCGCCCAAGAAACCCTTGATGCAGCGGCGGCGGTAGAAGGCTTCGACCTCTGCCCCGTGGATCACTGGTCCTACCCCTATCTGAAATACCTGGCGTCAGTGGCCGCGTTCCCTTCATCCGACCCGGCTTGGCGACATGACACCCTCTGCCTTAGGGGCGATGCCATGATGGCGATATGGAAGGCTTTCGGCAGCCAACCTGTACCTGAGGGGTTTGTGACCGACTTCCAGGATGCCGCAAACTACGAGGGGGAATCTTTGACATCTGCGCTTTGGGGAGTATTGGTCGGCCTCCTGAAAGGGTACGATGACAACACTCTGAGGTTATCAGGCACTCTGACCAGGGCAGAGATGTCGGAAGTCATCTTCCGTCTGCTCGACTTGTCTACCTTGTAGCTGATCTAGGCTGACAGCTAACCCGATGAGCCCAGGTCGGTCTTCCGCATGGACCAAAGGAGTGTTTCGATGGCAACGAACGCGCCACCGATCAGCAGCGTAAGGTAGTAGGTGACTACTCGCCAAACGATAACGAACGTCCCGAGCACCGCGGCCGACAAGAACGGAGAGAACAATACGACTGACCCTACTTCAGCACCGCCGCTCGCTCCCGGAGTAGGTGTGTAGGCCATCACCAGGTAGACAGTCATACTGACCGACAGTATCTGAAGGGTCGGCAGACCACTTCCCATGCCCCTGAGGATGTACACGGGCACGGCAGTCATCGCGAGCCAGTAGACAATGCTGAGGAGCAAGGCAAGCAGGGCTGCGCTCCCGTCAGACCGGATGCGGATCACTCCTTCTCGGAAATCATCAGCTGCGGCGCGGACCTTTTCCGAAATATTCCCCATCCGGTCGGGAGTGATCAGGCGCTGAAACAGCCGTATCCGGCAGACCCTGTCGACCATCGAAACCAAGGATTCCGGCCGAACCGTCGCCACGATGAAAAGCACCATGTAGAAGACGTAAAACGCTAAGCCCGCTGCCAACGTCACTCTGCCGACAGCAGTCGGCTGCCAGTTGAAACCCGTAAACAGGCCCGCCGCGGGGATCAACGCCCAAAGAAGAAACCTGGCTGTGGAATGAAACATCGCTGCCATGGTCACCGTCGCTGTGGACTGGCCCACACTCATCCCATTTTTGTGCAAGAAGTAAACTTTGAGCGGCTCTCCGCCTGTATCAAACGGCGTGACCGCCGCCATGAAGGCGCCCATCATCGAAATCCTGAAAGCGGATGCAAGAGGAACCCTGCCTCCCATTCCCCTTGCCAAGACTGCCATGCGCCACCCATCCGCTACCCAGCTGGCGACAACCAATCCCGATGAGATTGCCAGAGTCCTTAGCCCGATGGCAAGGACACCCCGTACGACGTCTTGGCTCTTCGTAATCCGCAGAACCGCAGCGATTCCGAGCGCGCTTAGCGCAAGAGAAACCAAGCCCCAAAGTAGAGCTTTTCTCCAGTTGTACTCCCTGGCTTCTTCCATATTCGTCACCCTGTCCGCTCTATGTTGGGTCCTAACGTCGCTGCCGCATATAGTCCGTCCTCGCCCGCCCTTTTTAGCATACGATGATTTTCGACGAACGTTTGCCCTCGTCGCGCCGTATGTAACGGGAAAGTGCTATTAGCACCCGCGCCGTAGCATACTGACAAGAGCTTGGACATCTCCACTCGGAAACCCAAGGTCTGCCTTGTTCGATCTGGCTTCGCTCAGGAGTGGTTCCCTGCCCGGCGCCAAACCGCCTTGATCCGCGCCTCCAGCTCCCGGACGCTGAACGGCTTTGCGAGGTAATCATCGGCGCCAAGTTCCAAGCCCAGCACCTTGTCTATATCCTCGGCTTTGGCCCCTAGCGCTCGGTCAGGCGGAC
>DAIRWA010000265.1:0-2665 GCA_036802545.1 Bacillota bacterium
CACGAAGCGAGGTGTCGTCATACAATTCGTCGAACCTACGCTAGTTTCCTTGGACAACCTTACTCTTGTCAGTTTTCGGTTCTTCAGCGTCAGCCTGGTGAAACGCCTCATACATAACGATCGCGCCTGCCACAGCGACGTTGAGTGAGTCTCGGCGCCCCCTCATTGGGATGCTCACTATCTTTTGACAAGAGTTCATCTCTTCTTTTGTGAGACCTTTGGCCTCACTGCCAAGCATCAGAACCATGGGGCGGCTGTATCGAGCCTCTCTGTAGCTTTCTTGGGCGTGAGGGGACGTGCCCACGAGAGTAGTACCTGTACATGATGCCCACTGCGCAAGGCGCCGGACGTCGCACTGTATCAATCTCTGACCAAAGATGGAGCCCAGGCTTGCCTTCACTGCGGAAGGTCCGTATGGGTCGGCGGTTTCTCCCAGCACGAATACCACCTCACACCCGACTGCGTCGGACGTGCGGAGTATGGTGCCAACGTTTCCCGCATCTTGCACTGAACAGAGAGCGAAAGCAAGGGCGTCAGACGACGGGGCGAACTGGTCGATGGCCGTCCAAGATTGCTTGACTAGTGCCCCGACGCCTTGAGGGCCCTGTTTCAGCACGAAGTGCTTTGTGGCGTTCTCGTATTTTCTGCGATGGATTTCAACTACGCGGTCAGCGAAGTCGGCCCAGGGTGTCGTAAGGACGTCCTTGCGCGGACACATTTCAGGGCAGACAATTACGGCCTCGACCGTGGCGTTTGATCGCAATGCCTCGCTGACCATCGTTACGCCTTCCACGAAGAAAAGACCAGTTTCCGCGCGTGTCGAGCCTTTCCTCAGAGACGCGATGAGGTCAGCAACCCCACTCGTATATGTGAGGTCTACCTGCGTACGGCGGATGGTCTCTGTGATACGGCGTTTCATAATGAGGTTCCTCTCATCTTTCTTGGCATTCCAAAGGGAGTATATTACGAGAGTATCGCCGCCGCAACGCCCGCGTGAGGTTGCTGGAAAGGCGAAGTTTTCCGGAGAAAATGAGGACCCCGGAGTCGGGGTCCTTTCTAAATCGGAAGAATTCTGTGTGTCCCCTTATGGGACGCTCTCATGGTCCCTTCTGCTTGCCTACTTAATCAGATGTATCCATTCCCCAAAGAGGTACGATACGCGACCGATGATCAGCGACACACGTCCCATGATGGCGTTTCCGAATGCCGCGCCGAAGGTGATCATGATGACCCACTTGCCGATCTCCGCGCCTCCGTTAAGTGCCGGTGAGGGCTTAAACGTGAAGAAGAAGTAGCATAGGGTTGCCAGCACTCCTACCACGATAAACACGTTATTGATGCGAGTCAGAGGCAGCGCCGTAGACGCCATCTGTTTCGTCAACTGCTCGATGATGGCGCTACGGATGGTTATGCCGGCGCCCACTCCGATTACAAATGACAGCGGATAACGTCTGGTCCAGGCCAACTTGCTTCCAAAATAGGGCGCGAATAACATGAGCCCGAGCAGGACCGGCACCAAGACGAGCACGTTCCCCTGTGTGGTTAGGGGCCCCCAAGCCTTGGTGACGAGGTTCTGGTATCCTATAGTGATGGCATAGCCGGCAGCGGCTCCGACATAGATGTGTTCAACCGCCTTATACAGCGCGTTCTCCTTGAACAGGTAAGAGAGCGCTCCGATGGTTACAATGGCTCCAACCCACGTCACAATATCGGTACTCATTGTTTTGCCCCCTTCCCGCCGTCGCCCTTACGTTTTGAGAAGTACGACACGTTACCGAAGATGATGAAGAGTATAAGCAGGAGGTGGGCCATGCTCTGCGCGTCCATGCCTGCAGCGGCAATGCCCGGCTTCTGCCTTACGATCTCGTATTCGGCTGCTCCCCTAAGCCCTGCGAGCAGACCCGAGAGCTGTCCGCTTTGAAGGAACGGTTCAGCCTGCGGAGCGGTAACTGTCACCAAGCCCGCGATCAGAGGGACCTTGTACTGTGCGATCTGTCTGACCCAGACCTCGGCGCTATCGTCGGTGAAAAACACGAACATATCAAAGTCAGAAGCGGTCTCGATTCCCTGTAGTATGGGCATTGCCGCGGTGCTGTTGCCCTTCCAGTCCGTCGGGAACGCCTTCTTCACATCCGCGGCCCAGGCTGCCAATGCAGTCTCACCGCCGGCGAGAAATCCTAAGCTTACATAGTCGGTTCCATACACCTTGCCTTCGGCCGCATAAGGGGCCGTCAGTGAGTCTATGATCATCGGGCCGTGGTTTTTAAATGAGGCACAGACGATCTTGACGTCCTTAGAAAACAGGTGATCGAATAGCGCCACTGCGATGGGTTCAACGTCAGGCGCGCCATCGACGTAGTAACCGAAGTCGAATACTACTGTATCGCCTGCTTTCAGGCCCTCTAAGAGGGTGAAGGCTTTCTCGGTCTGTGCGCCCACATTAATCGGTAATCCTATGGGTCTGATCATGGGGATGAACACGACAATTATGAGAAGGACATAAAGCCATCGCGTGTCGATGTCGCCCAGCTTACGGATTAAGTCCACTTGTTTTCACCCCCTAGTCCCTTCCCAGGCCCAGGTGGGACCTGTCAATTCCGAGTAAGATGCGCGCGGCGCCGCAGACAGCGCCGATGGCTGAGCTGATCATGATGCCGCGCACGCC
>DAIRWA010000266.1:0-2662 GCA_036802545.1 Bacillota bacterium
ATTGGTGTCCAGGGTCTTGAGGGGACTGCGCTCGCCCGGCTCCAGGTTCATCGCCTCCCTCAAGGTAGTCTTCCCTGATCGACCTATGGAGTATTTCTTCAACCTGAACGACGATCCCGTGATAGCGAGGTCAATAGGCGACGGAGATGTAGGCGGTGAGCGCCAGGTGGAAACCGGCTGCCAGAGCAAATCTCATCCTGTTGAGAACGAATCGGTGCCGGAACTGACCGGGGGTACATCCAAGTCGACGAAATTCGAAGCCTATGTTTCCTCGGACTGGACCACTCAGAAAGGCTATTACGGCTCCTCGAAATCACCGGCATACAAGATACGACTCACGACATGTTTGTGCCCCTGTACGCGCTTGCGTCCATCGGGCCTGAAGTCTTCCGGTTCGTTGCTCCAAACGCTATCGACTTCCGCGGGCTGGTTGATGCCGCCAAATCTTGGCCCCGTGAGAAGTCCGCAATGGTCCACCTTGCCGGCTCCCTTGCTGCGGAGTTCAAGTTGGAAGACCTGGCTGATACCTTTTCGTGTCTTGCTGAGACCCAGTTCTTCGGAATCGCGATCTGCGCCATCAAAATGCGCTGGGAATTTTAGGCGTAACCCTAGAACCCCCTGAGACGCGATCTAGAATCTATCGAAAAGCACAGCCGCGAAAACCCGCCAAGCGAACTCCAGGCCGGGAATCAAAGAGTCGGTGTACACGTATTCTGATACTCTATGGGCATTTTCGGACCTCTTGAAACCCATGGTGACCGCTGGCCATCCCTTTGACAGAGGTATGTTCGAATCTGTGCTCGAAGCGTTCAGCCTAAGGTTGTACCCACTCTCGGCGCCGAGCCTTAGCAGGCCTCGGACAATTGGCGAATCCTCAGCTAGAGAGCCTGTCGGTCTGTCCCCGACCACTTCTGCCGAGTACGAGGTGTTCGTATCGACGGCAGCGGAATCAAGCGCGGCACGCACTTCACTCTCGAGCCTAGTCAAGGCCTCACCGCTTACCGACCTCATATCTAGGAGCATTTCCGCGGATTGGGCGATGGAGTTCACCGAGTGTCCTCCCGATATTACTCCCACATTGTAGGTGGTCTTGGGCTCCGATGGCACCTCTATCTTGGCGATTCTCGCAATCGCGGTCCCCATCCCGTGGATAGCGCTGGACTGTCCAAAAGCACCCCAGCTATGCCCACCCTCTCCTGTGAATGTGATCTTCAACCGGCGGCTACCCACGCCTCCGTTGGTAAGATAGTCGAGTCCACCGTCAATGTTGATGAACAGAAGGTTCTCGGCGGTCAGCTTGAACCCGTCAAAATCATAGTCGCTTACGTGATCGCAGAAGAACCGAGCGCCTTTTAGATCGCCCAACCCTTCCTCCCCCACGTTGGCAATCAATAAGACCGGATGAGGAAGCGGCAGTCTCTTGGCCATCAACTTGCCCAAGAGCAGCATCTGGGCTACCGAGGCGGAGTTGTCACTTACTCCTGGAGCGTGAAGGGTGTTCCCCTCTCTTCTTACCGTTAGGTCGGTCCCTCTGGGGAAAACGGTGTCCAGGTGCGCCATGCTGACGATAATTCTAGACGGGTCCTTGCCGGGCAAGAAGCCCAAAACATTTCCCACAGCGTCAGTCTGGACAACGGGAAACCCGTATTGTTTCATGACGCCTTCTACAAACGCGCTCCTCTCCCATTCGTCATGACTGGGCGCTGGAATCTGTGTTATTTTCGCGATCAGAGTAAGGAGCTCATCTTCGATTCCGCCGATTTCCTCTAGGCCCTCTTCAATGAGTCCAGTCTCGTCCATCTTCGGTCCGGTCACTCTTGGCACTCCTTTCTGTGAACCTCTACATAGCATTGATAGCTGGGTTTCCCTATTAATCGGACCCAACCGCACAGGGACGAATTCGGTCTCGGGCTCCAATTTCGTCTTAAGATGCGCGTACGCTATGGCCGAACAGATGGAGTCTGTATCGGGATGCTTGTGCCCGATAAGGTACACCCTGTCTCCTTGCGATGTCACCTTGGTATCTCACTCCACATCGCCAGTATGTCCGAAGGAGTGATGATCCCGAGAAGCTCCTCCGAAGGGTTCCCCGAATTGGTGATTAGGATGGCCGAAATCCGCCACTTATTGATCTCGTCGATACCGTCTCTGAAAATATCCGCCGCATCGTACACCGTCGAGCGGCGGCGCAGGAACTTGGCTCTGTTGACATCCTTCTCGAAACCCAAGACCGTCGTTACGCGCACCCCGAGCATGTCCGAATCCGGATCCGAAAAAGCCCCGGCAACCCACCTGGCAATCGCTCCGTCGGTCAGAAGTCCCTTGTAGGTCTTCCCTTCATACACGGGATACTGTGTATAGCTGGTCTTGCGCATGACGTCGAAGACATGAGCCATGGTGTCAGTCACGCTGAATCTGGCTACCTTCGATGCGAACCGCGGATAGATCAGGGGCGGATCGTTTAGGGCTTTCGCTATGGATTCAATCCTCTCCACGGTGTGCATAAGCGGCACTGCGATAAGGTAATCAGGGCTTATCCTTTCGTGAACGATTGCGTTGCGAAGCTCTGAAAATTCCGCTAAATCGTCCCTAAACCGCCGGATCGTGGCATCACTTTTCGACAGTCCGTCCACCATCTGACGTACACTCTCTCGCCCCGACG
>DAIRWA010000267.1:0-2648 GCA_036802545.1 Bacillota bacterium
CGAATACGGAATATGATGATGCAGACACATGATGCAGAACGTCATACCAGTTCATTACGCCTCGTGAGTCCAGGAAGGAGTGCACTTGATAAATGGATATAACACGTTTTACTAGATTAGATCTTTTCAGCAGACCGACCCCTCTACATGAGTTGAAGAACCTCCGCAAGTCTCTCGGATGCAAACCCCGCATATTCGCCAAGCGCGACGACTTGACCGGCGTCGGGTTGGGTGGAAATAAGAACCGGAAGCTTGATTTCGTGATGGCCGAGGCTCTGAAGGCGGGCGCCGATACCATTATCACCTGGGCAGGCGTCCAGTCGAACCACTGCAGGCAGACCCTAGCCATTGCCAAGCAGCTGGGAATGGATTGCCACCTGTTTCTTTCCGGCGAAGAGCCGCCCATCAGGCAGGGGAACCTCTTGTACTACACCATCCTCAAGGCCAACCTGCATTTCTACCCGGAAGGAGAAGGGATTTCCGAGGGCGTTGATGAGTTGGTGGAGGAGCTGAAAGCACAGGGGCGCAAACCTTATGTGGTGCCCATCGGCGCGTCGACACCTCTTGGCTCTCTCGGCTACATCGAGAGTTCGACTGAGGCCGTTAAACAGGGGAAAGACCTGGGAGTTGAGTTTGGCCACGCCTTTGTGGCCACGGGTTCAGCCGGAACGCAGACCGGCATAGAGATAGGATTTAGGGAGACAAGTCCGTCTACACGTGTCCATGGGGTGACCGTAAGCAGGGACTCGGAACCTCAGCGCGAGGCAGTTGCCAAGTTGGTCAATGAGACCTACTCATTCCTGGGTATGTCGAAGACCCTGTCGCCTTCCGACATCATCGTCCATGACGAGTACTACGGCGGCACGTACGCTGTCCCGACGAAGGCCGGAAACCAGGCCATCTTTTTGCTCGGCGAGACTGAAGGGTTGCTCCTTGATCCGGTCTACACCGGAAAGGCCATGTCGGGCATGCTAGACCTTCTTCGGAAGGGCGAGTTGGACGATGCCGAAGCGGTGCTCTTTTTCCATACTGGAGGCCACCCGGCGGTTTTTGCCTTCGCCCAGGAGTTTCAGGCTGGGAAGTAGGCGAGCGGAACTCTCGCAATCGTTGCCATACAAGAAGCCCGGGCGGTTAGCCTGGGCTTCCTTTGAAATGGGCCGGTTCAATCGGAACCTTTGTACCGTCTCCGCTAGAACGACGGCGGAGTCATCACGGTTAGTAATCCTGCTCTTGTACTGCCTGCGTTGGTGTAGCGGTGCGGGACGTACGGATTAAACCTGATGCTGTCGCCTTCATTCAACGTGTAGACGTTCTGATCCAACGTAATGTTTATGTTGCCGGTCACCACGACGGCGATTTCCTCGTCGCCGGGAGCCCCGTGGGATTGCGACTGGTCCGAGGTGCTTGCTCCGGGATACAGCCAAGCCATGACTACCTGGCTTTTCGCTGACGGAAGAAGGGTGGAAACCAGTTCATAATCCACATTGTATTCGGAGGAGTTGACAACGCGTCGCTCCCGAGCTCTGACTATGTCAACGAAACTCTCTTCTTCGGATAGGATGTCGAACAGGGACACACTGAGTCCTTTAGCTAGACGCCTGAGCGTGTCTATTGTGGGATTGGCCTTGCCGTTTTCGACCTCTGACAAGAAGGCCTGACTTAGGCCGGTCGCTTCCGAGAGATCCTTTAGAGTCATGCCTCGTGATTGCCTCGTACGTTTGAGGGACGATTCTTGCAGAATGAACACCTCCAAAGGTGAGAGTCCCCGTGAATTCGCCCATGGCGAACTGACTGAGCAGTTCCATTTTATACGCATTTTGGCCGGCTTGTACATAGGCTACTTCCTCAGCAATCTCATTCCGTTTAATATCACAATCAGTACGCTGGCTTCGTGGATGAGCATCCCGCCGCTCAAGAACACCAGTCTACCGATTACTCCCGTTAAGAGCACAGCAACCACCGCGACCGCGAACACGACGTTCTGCCTGACTACTTTCAGGATGCGGCGGCTGAGACCTATCGCTTGAGGCACTCGTTCCAACCTATCGGTCATGAGCGCGATATCGGCAGCTTCGATGGCCGCCTCTGTGCCCGAGACTCCCATAGCGATGCTGACGTCAGCTGTGGCCAGAGCAGGCGCGTCGTTGATGCCGTCCCCGACCATTGCCACGACGTGACCCGCGGCCTGCAGGTCTCGGATGGCCTTCACCTTTTCTTCCGGCAAAAGGCCTGCTCTCACTTTGTCAATCCCCAAATTTGCGGCCACTCGCCGGGCGGCTGCCGCGTTGTCCCCGGTGAGCATAACCGTGTGCTTTACTCCGTCTCGCTTGAGGGCAGCGACAAGGGTATCGGCCCCTGGCCTGGGCGGATCCGTGATGGCGATTAGGCCCATCGGCTCTTGGCCCAAGGCCACGAAGGCCACCGTCGCTCCCTGTGACTCATAGGACTCAGCCGCCGCTTGGTGTTCCGCGGTTAGAATGACGTTCCGAGATGCCAGCAGTCTGCGGTTTCCGACGAGAATGGTACCGTTCTCGGTTTCGGCTGTCGCCCCAAGGCCGGGCAGGAGAGACCAATCGGTCGCTTCAGCTGCATCAATATTATTGTCCTTAGCGTATTCTAGGATTGCCCTAGCGAGATGGTGCTCGGAG
>DAIRWA010000268.1:0-2647 GCA_036802545.1 Bacillota bacterium
GGCACGGTTCTGACAATCGGCGTTTAGCGCGGCCTAGTCGTACTATGCCCTGTCATCTCGAACAAACGATCGCCAAGATCCCGGAGGGACTTCAAAATGACCGTACTAATCGCAAACAACCTCGCCAAGTATTTCGGCGCGAACCTCATATTCAAGTCAGTTTCCTTCACTGTCGGTGTGGGTGAAAAAGTTGCCATCATTGGCAGAAACGGCGAAGGAAAGACCACTCTTTTGAGGGTGATTGCAGGGGAACTGGAGGCTGACGAAGGCACCTCGGCCTTAGTCGGCAGAAGAACCCTCGGCTATCTATCCCAGGAAGTACCCTTCGTTGATGGGACGGTCCTGTCCGTGACCTTATCCTCCAGGCAAGATCTAGTCGATCTCTGGTCCAGACTCAAGTCGTTAGAAGAACAGATGGCCGCATCAAGCTATGCCGATGAAGAAGAAACCGGGCGCATGCAGGAGCTCTTGGACGAGTACTCCAGGGTTACCGCGCGCTTTGAGGTTCAGGACGGCTACAATATGGAGTATAAGGCTAAGGCGATCCTGACCGGGCTCGGGTTTACCCCGGACGAGTTTCACAAAGAAGTCACCGTCCTCTCGGGAGGAGAGCGGGTGAGACTCACGCTCGCAAGGCTCTTGCTCTTAGAGCCCGATCTTCTGATGTTAGACGAGCCCACAAACCACCTGGACTTGCCCGGTGTGGAATGGCTTGAAGGGTTTCTAGCCTCATACCCCGGGGGGGTCTTGATGGTCAGCCACGACAGATATTTCCTGGACAGAGTGGCCCACAAGATCGTTGAACTGGAGCGAGGCGATGGAAAGTCCTACACCGGAAACTACTCGGCCTACGTCCGACAGAAGGAGCTCGAGCGAAGGCTTCAGACCGAGGCGTATGAAAAGCAGCGAGACCTCATCGAGCGTACTACCGCATTCATCAAGAAGTGGAAGGCCACGCCCACCCGCGTTCGCCAAGCGCGGAGCCGCGAGAAGATGCTTGACCGGCTTGTGCTGGTGGAAAAACCCAAGAAAGACAAGAAGACCATGGGGCTCAGGTTTGAGTCTGCGGTGGAATCCGGGGATGAGGTTCTTTGTATAGAGGACGTTTCCCGGAGTTTTCCCATCCAGGGGCCCGACGGTGAGCCCACAGGGGAGGTCCGTCGCCTATTTCAGGACTTTACCTGGATGTGTCGCAAGGGTGATCGCATAGCGCTGGTCGGTCCCAACGGCTGTGGGAAGACCACGCTTCTGCGGTGCTTGGCCGGAGCGGACCGGGGGTACTTCGGCACTGTAAAGTACGGTCAGAATGTAGTCTCCGGTTTCTTCTCGCAGGGTCTGGACGACATTAATGACGAGAATACCCTTTATGAAGAGGTGCATGCTCTCGGCTTGGAGCCTCAGCAGTGTCGCGACCTTTTGGGCCGTTTCCTCTTCTCGGGAGACGAGGCGGAAAAGCTAGTTGGCTCTCTATCCGGCGGGGAAAGGAATCGCCTTGCTCTCACAAAGCTGGTGGTGGGTAAAGGAAACCTTCTCTTTTTGGACGAGCCGACTAACCACTTGGACATGGCTTCCAAGGAGGTACTCGAGGCGGCGCTCAAGGATTTTCCCGGCACAGTGATCTTCGCGTCCCACGACCGATTCTTCATAGATCGCCTGGCCACCCACCTTTGGGTGTTTGACGGCCAAACCATCCATGTATTCAAGGGTACCTACTCGTCGCTTCGAGAGAAGCTGGAACAGGGAGTAAAGATTACGTACGAGGAGGAACTTCCTTCCTTTCAGATGCTAAGGAAGTCTTCGGGGAAGAGCCGGGTTGATGATTGGACTAGGGGACCGCAGACAGGCGGTAGCGGGGGCCGGCAAAAAGGCGGGGCTAACAGCCAAGGCCAGCTCAAGGGTCAGCTGACTGCCGGACAACGTCCGAGGCGTGGCGATCCGGGTACCAACGATCCCGGTATTGAGAAGGGTGCCGATAATTCACGCAAGGCGGATCGAACGAGGCCTGATCTTGAAGATGCTGAGTCCCTGGCGTTACGGCGTGAGCTTGAACAGCTTGAATCCGAGATAGAGACGCTTGAAACCAGGCGAGATGAAATGCTGGAGTTTTTTGAGGACCCATCTTCCTACGGGGTTCCCACGGACCTTCCCATGAAGGAGTTCAGCGACTTGGAGAAAGACTTGGAGTCTTTGTACGCGAAATGGGAAGAGCTTGGAACGGCTTTGACAGTGAAGAAGGGGACCCTGGACGGGGTATAGATGCGGCTGGCAAGCGGGAGCATCCGCCGTCCGATGGATATTGCGGCGATTCGGCTAGTGGCGCGATTCACGCCATCGGCTGGCTATAGCGGTGAGAAAACTGCCGCTGGATTGCGGTAGCGGGGAGATTAGTACCGCTTGCCGAGGAGAATGGGGAGAAAATCCCCGTTGCGTGATGCCAGTGTCGAGAATGTCCCCGCTGTCTGAGCGGAGTGGGGACAAAATCCCCGCTACGTGATGCCAGTGTGGAGAATGTCCCCGCGCCACTAGACCTCTCTTTGCAGGAAAGAAAGGGCTCGGTGAGAAAAACTAGTTTGAACCGTTAATATCGAGGAGATAGAGGAGGTTCTAATACTACCGGAACCTTGGGGCCAAGATTCCCAAGCCTGAG
>DAIRWA010000269.1:0-2623 GCA_036802545.1 Bacillota bacterium
CGTGCCGCGCCTGCGACGCATATGTCTACGATGTCGAAACCGAGAAATCCGAAGTGCTCTTCGCGAACGATAAATACATGCTCACCAACTGCTTTGAGTTCGGCGGACGGGTTTACTTCACAGGCTACGACCTAAAAGAGAGCTTCTATGGTGTGGACCTGATGTCGGTCACCTCTGATGGAAAGGACTACAAAGTCGATATCGCTCCGGATGATTTCCTTCTCAACGCCGCACCCATGGATGACTGCGTATGGCTTGTGTTCGGGAGACACGATAAGACCGATGTCTTCAAGTGGGTTCCTGGATCTCAGCCTGAGTTTCTCTTTTCCCCGGAGTACGCCATCGAAGGGGCCATAGAGAAAGCCGTGGACGGTGCGTTTTTCCCCGGCCGCCGGCAGCTCGAAACCCGGCAACTGGTCCGGCTCAAGGACGGCGCCTGCGCGGCGATTACCAGCGTATCGGAGGGCCTGGCGCAGAAGTACGGGTTTAGCCCTTCGGAGCCGGTCAGCTTCGTGAACAGCGCCGGCTACACCGTGCACGGATGGGTGCTGGCTCCACACGATTACAAGCCCGGCGCAAAGTATCCTGCTCTCCTCACCATCCACGGGGGTCCCCAGGGTGCGTATTCTCCGCTTCTTTATCCCAGCATGCAGCGGTATGCCGCCGAGGGATATTTCGTTCTGTTCTGCAATCCCCGGGGTTCCACCAATTACGGCCGAGAGTTCATGGACCTTGAGGGCAAGTTCGGCGCCATTGACTACGACGACATTATGGCATTCACAGACTATGTTCTATCCCGGTATCCCGATATAGACAGGGACCGCATGGGAGTCACGGGCGGCAGCTACGGAGGGTATATGACCAATTGGATCATCGGGCATACCGATAGATTTAAAGCCGCCATATCCCAGCGCTGTATCTCCAACTGGATTTCGTTCTACGGGTGCACGGACATCTCGTACTTCGTAGAGTGGGGGCAGCAGGGTACGCCCTGGCGCGACATGGAGAGGCTATGGTGGCATTCTCCTCTGAAGTATGCCGACAACTTCAAGACCCCGACCCTGTTCTTGCAGAACGACAAGGACTTCCGCTGTCCGATGGAGCAGGCTGAGCAGATGTTGAGCGCACATCTGGAAAGGGGAATCCCCGCCAGGATGGTGCTTTTCCACAACGCAAGCCATTCCGTGATGAGTCCGAAGCAACAGCGCAAGAACGACGACGAGATTCTCGCTTGGCTTGACAAGTACGTCAGATAGACGAGGAGATAAGACCGGTGGAAAGCAATCGACTTGCCCGCCAGCAAAGACTGGCTGACTACGAGTACTTGTGGAAGGTGCTCAACGGGTCGTTTCCCGTCCGGGGCGTCATGAAGCGCCTTGGCTGCGATTGGGAGTCCATTAAGGCAAAACACGAGGATACGGTGTCGAGTGCGGCGGACGATCTCCTTTATTGCCGTGCCCTGGCTGATGTCATCGAGGATTTCCGGGAGAGGAATGCCGACCGCTACTTTGCCCATATCCGGTTGTTCGAACCCGCCCGCTTCAGGAACTACCAGAAGATGTACAAGGCTTTTGCGGACGGAGCTTGGGAAGGAGTCAAAATCGACGAATTTCGTCCCTGGATAGACGCGGTGAACCGGGAAACCAGCGAGCGCTTCTACTCAAGGTTTGACGACGTAGCTGCTGATGGGAAATTCTACTGGAAAGGTCATGCACCTAAGAAGCTCGCCGAGGGCGACGATCCGGTCTTCCGCGACAATGAGAAGGACACCAACGTTGCCTGCTCGTTTATCTCCGACGGCATCGCGCTCATTAGAGTCAATACGCTGAACATGATGCGCATTCCAGGAGACAGGGAAGTCCTGTTCGACTTCTACCGGCAGTATAAGGGATGCAAACATCTTATCCTTGACTTCCGTCAGAACGGCGGGGGAGCCACCGACTATTGGCACAAGCTCCTGGTAGCTCCGACGATCGGCAAACCCTTAAGGAGTCAGAACTACCTGACCCTGGCGTTGAGCCAAGAAAACCGGGAATTCGTGCGATGCGGACTCAACGAATGCAAGGAGATTGGGGCGCCGGATTGCAGGGTCAAACCCATTGTCGAAATGCCTCAACTGCCTCGCTTCGAAAAGGACGACTTGGAGCAACTAACCCATTTTGTCGATTCGGCATACACCATTGACCCGGATGCCGGAAACCACTTCGATTGCGGCCGGATCTGGCTCCTGGTAAGCAGCAAAGTGTACTCGTCCAGTGAAGCGTTCGCAGTGTTCTGCAAAAATACCGGCTACGCAACAATGGTCGGGGAGCGGACAGGAGGAGACGGGCTCGGCATCACGCCCTTCCACGCCGTGCTTCCGAACAGCGGGCTGGTGATCCGGTATTCGGGCGAGAATGGGCTCAATCATGACGGCAGCAGCAATGCGGAGTATTGCACAAAACCAAACGTAGTGTGCGACTCCGAAGACGCGCTTGAGGCGTGTCTAGCGGAGATAGCCAAGGGCAAATAGGGGGAACCACCGTGATGTTTGACGAAAAGACTGCAAAGCGGGTGGCCGACGAGTTCGAGCACCTCAAGAACGTTGTTTATCTCAACACGGGGGTAACCTCCGTAGCTCCCA
>DAIRWA010000270.1:0-2612 GCA_036802545.1 Bacillota bacterium
TCTATAGTGAACCACATCGCCCCCACAGCGGAAATCCTCCATCGGATAAGGCCTTTGTACAACTTCAAGGCAAGGGAGTGAACGGGGGCCGCTATCCCTACCGCGACCGATAATCCTCGATCGGAGCGCACCGACTGCCGTACGTTGCCCTCCGAGGCACCCAAGTTTTCGGACCTCCTCGTATCGACAGATATCGCGATTCCCCTTCTGCTACAATCGGTGTTTACCTGGAAGGCGTCACCTGCATCTTGTCAAGCTTGTATCGACCGTCGTCTCTCCTGCCTTCAATGGCGAGTTCTAGGCCGGGTTCCATGGTGTTGGGGTCCAGGATGGCCACACAAAGGTCATACTCGCCTGCGGCCATGAAATTGGCCTCCTCAGTCAACTAAGAGCCGTCCGTCTGCATATTGTTAAGAAGAAGCCCGGGCTTGTCTTAAGGCGCCTGGCAATTAGGACATCGGAGGGAAAAGCGTGAACGTTTTGGTGACAGGGGGTTATGGGTTCGTCGGTTCCCATGTTGTCGAAATGCTTTTGGATTTGGGCCACCGTGTGGCGGTCATTGACAACATCTCGACGGGCGACAAGGACAACGTAAACCAAAAGCACGCGTTCTTTCAACTCGGTGTAGAAGATCCGGAATGCGAGGAAGTCTTCAGGAACGCCAAATTTGACGCGGTGATCCATCTGGCAGCCCAGGTTAGCGTGTCTCGTTCTGTTGATGATCCCTATTCCGACTCTAGGACCAATGTCCTGGGACTGGTTAACATGCTTCACCTATCCCATGTGCACAAGGTCAAGAAGTTTATATTCGCTTCTTCGGCCGCCGTGTACGGCGAGGGTGACGGGGTGCCGCTGACTGAAGACGCACGGCTTGACCCCAAGTCGCCTTATGGACTGAGTAAATTGGCCGGTGAATTGTACTGTACGAAATGGAACCGGCTTTACGGATTGAACACTGTGGTGTTCAGGTTTTCGAACATTTATGGTCCTAGGCAGGGCTCTTCCGGGGAAGGCGGAGTAATCTCCATCTTCATGGGAGAAGCGTTGGAGCAGAAAGAACTGGTGATCTTCGGAGATGGGAGTCAGACCCGGGATTTCATCTTCGTGAAGGACGTGGCTCTCGCCATTTGCCGGGCCGTCGCTTCCAATGTTACGGGGGTATTCAATCTTTCCTCAAATACAGAAAGCAGCGTCTCCGAACTGGCGGCGATAATGGGCAAATTGCACCCTGTCAAAGGCACGCAGCACAGGATACCTAGGGAGGGCGACATCAAGAAGTCCTGCCTGGACAACACCAAGATAAAGGAAGCCCTAGAGTGGACGCCCACCGTCACTTTGGAGGAGGGACTCAGGAGCACGTTTGAGTGGTATCAGGACAGGCAGAGAAAGAAGAGATCAGACAGAAAAGAAGCATCCGGACGTATTGCAGGCAAGTCGTCTAGGACGTTTTTTCGTTTAACGGCGTCCGTTTGGGCGCCATACATTGAGAATCTGGTGATGTTCGCTTTGGCGTATCTGCTCACTGTGGGTCGCCCTGGGGGCCTGGTGGGCGGCCTAAGGCCGGACTTCATGATCGTTTACGTGGTGTTGGTGGGCATAGTTCACGGGCTTAGGCAATCTGCCCTTTCATCTATCCTTGCTTGCGTTTCATTGTCCCGTTTCGACTTGGGCACGGATGTCGCATCCTTCTTGGGAGACGCTAATTTTCTGCTCCAAGCGTCTTTCTACATCGTTGTCGGCGTCGTCGTGGGCTACGTCGTCGACACCAAGAACGGACAGCTAAAGGAAAGAGAAGGCGCGGTTTTGGATTGGACGCGAAAGTACGACGCGGCGAAGACCCTCAACGATCAAACCCGAGCCGAGCGAGATGAACTACACTAGCAAGGAATCAGCAGCCGGAACAGCTACGGGAAAGTCTATTCCTTGATAAGAGATCTGGACGGAGCAAACGGCCGGGAGATCCTAGCCAGGGCTGTAAGTGCACTCGAAGACATCACCGGCTCTGACAAGATTTCCATATATGCTCTGACAGATTCCCGATCGGTGGCTGTCTTGTCCGCCAGCATAGGGGCTGAGTGTTCGGCAACACATGCCCAGGCCCTGAAGCAGTTCTTGAGCAGTTCCGTGGAATGGCGGTGTATCATATACACGAACGCGGAAGGAGTGGCTAATGTGTCAGCTGAGTTGACAGTGGAAATTAATGACGGAGCCCGCGCGGTTCACAAGGCGCTGAAGGATGGGATGGCCCACGCGGAGCTGGTCAGCGAAGATGTCTACCGGAGCGCGGACGGGGAGGTCTATATCGCCGTCCTTCTTTATCAGCAGTATTTCATGCGGGTGGGCAACCAGCTAGCGCTCATGCTACTCATTTCGGGCGACTCTCATAGGACCAAAGTGAAGTCGGTGGCTTGTGGGTCAAGCAACGATTGGCTGCTTAGCTTCGATATGGGTGCCGCCGGCGATTTTGCCGCGGAGCCAATCAATCTATTGCGAGACATCTATGGCTTACCGTGAGGGATATCCGGAGATCGGCGTACTCGGCTAGCGGACTATTCGGTTCTCGTGCGAGATGAAGAGAGTGGGCGACAGGATGTGGGTGGAGAAAGATGGGG
>DAIRWA010000271.1:0-2591 GCA_036802545.1 Bacillota bacterium
ACTTATGCCAGTATACGGTGAAGTAGACCGGGCGTCAAGGCGGAGGCTATAATACCCCCACAACCTGCAATATGCCGTCTCCTGTTGGGACGGATCTCCATGTCAATAGATAGTGATATTGTCTCGCCGCGCCGGGGATGGTCGGGGACGTGGGGCTATGCCCTAGGCCACAACCAGGCGAGGGCCGGACGCGTGTCAGGCAGCTTCGACCCTTGCTATACTACTTATCAGCAAGATTACCGTCCGCGCGTTATCTGGCGCCTGATGCCCAAGACACGAAATGTCACTGTAACAACGCCATCATCCCGATCTTCACTCCCGTCCCACGGTTTGGTGCGCACAACGTCTAAAACGACATTGGCAGGTGGCACACCTCCTGAACAATACGGTCTGCCATGGCAGTAACTCAATCGGTATGACGCTCGGGCGCGTCATGGTTCCCATTCGCGCCACACTTGTGAATCCCATGGAAACCTCAGCGACTTGTCAGCGTAGGCAGTTTGACTGGTCGTCACCAGCATGGGACAATTCCCAATGGACCCCGAAACACGCTATGGGACTAAGAGGTGGCCTATGTCTCCGTTCGCCGGCGTGCGTGGAGCAGTGGCCGGTTAGTCACCATCGTGGGATAATTCTCAATGAAACCGGAACATGCGACGTAGGCGTGAATGTACTCTGGGCCACGAAATCGGCATTTTGAACAGGCCGAGGTCGCAGACCATATCACTGAGCACACTCTGGAGGGAGCTACATGCCTGCCGACCGGATAGTCGAATGCGTCCCTAACTTCAGCGAAGGCCGAGACCCGGAAGTCATAGAGGCGATCATCGCGGCAGTATCAAAGACAAGGTGCAAGATGCTGGATTGGTCCAGCGACGAAAGCCACAACCGCTCCGTGTTCACCTTCGCCGGAACCCCGGAACGAGTGGAAGAAGCAGCGTTTCAAGCCGCGAAGAAGGCCCTGGAACTCATAGACATGGAAGAGCATACCGGGGAACATCCCAGGATAGGAGCTACCGATGTCATCCCGTTCGTGCCAATTGCAGGGGTAACCATGGCGGATTGTATCGCCATGGCAAATCGGGTCGGCGCCAGGATAGCCGGCGAACTGAAAATTCCAGTGTACCTCTATGCCAAAGCAGCTTCGCGCGAAGACCGCGTCAGGCTTCCCGACATAAGACGCGGCGAGTACGAAGGACTTAAGACAGCTATCAAGGAAGACCCGCTGAGAAAGCCGGATTACGGCCCGGCGGCCCTTCACCCGCGCGGAGGAGCCACGGCTGTGGGTGCCCGTCCTCCCCTGATCGCTTACAACATCAACTTGGACTCAAACGACGTGAAAGCAGCTCGCGCCATCGCCAGACTTATCAGAGAATCGTCGGGAGGGCTTCCCCACGTCCAAGCGAAAGGGATCCTCATAGAAAGCCTGAACTTAGCACAGGTGACAATGAACCTCCTGGACTACAAGGCCACCCCCCTATCCACCGTGTTCCGGACGGTTGAGGAAGCCGCGCTGTCTCGCGGCATATCCATACATAGCTCCGAGGTTATCGGCATGATTCCCCTGGACGCCCTTCTTGACGTAGCGGTGGACCGCCTTAAGGCCGATTCCTTCTCCAAACGTCAGGTCTTGGATCTCATCAACACAAACATAGATGAGGAGTGAAAACATGAAAGTCGATCTGAACCCTTTTATCGAGAGCCTTAGAGCGCCCACCGGCGCGCCGGGCGGCGGAGCTGCATCGGCGGTGTCCGCGTCACTAGGCTGCGCCCTCTATCAGATGGTGGCCGGAGTAACGCTGTCCTTGCCTAGGTTCACCGAAGGACGCGACCGCCTCGCAGAAATCCTGGATGAGTCAACCCGGCTCTGCGACGAATTCCAGACTCTCTCAGCCAAAGACACAGAAGCTTACTTGGCTGTTGAAGCCGCCATGAAGATGCCCCGGGGCACGTCTGAAGAAAAAGCCGCCCGCAGGAGCGCCATGCAGGAAGCGTTTCGGGGCGCCACAGTAATTCCGCTTGAAATCGTTGACACCGTCGTCTCAGCGCTGTCGCTTCTCCCGGACCTATTGAAGTACGGAAATCCCAATGCCATCACAGACATTGCCGTTGGAACGCTTCTCTTGGAGGCGGCGAGAAAAGGCGCGTCGATGAATGCCGAGATTAACCTGGGCTCTATCAAAGACCAGGAGTTCGTGAAAGAGTCCGGCGACAAACTGTCGGCCGCCGCAGCCACAGCCGAGTCCCTCCTACCTGCCCTGAGGGAAGCGGCCAAGGCGGCGGGCGTCACTTTCTAGCGAGGCCAAAATGCCAAGTGTTGTCGTGTGACAGAAGGCAGCCCTGACTTCATCGGCCAGGGCTGTCGCTTTGCTGGACGAACTGGACGAACTGGTGGTACAGTTCCATGGCGGAGGCGGTGTACATGTTTCCGTACGGCTCAATCATTGTCGGCGTACCGAAGTCCTGTGAAATGACATCAGTATTGGTAACACAGATTCGCTGCCAGCCCGTGGCGTCAACGTACAGCAGCAGATAGGGCTGTCCGACACTGCTCCACTCCGTGAGCCAGGTTTCCCCGTCAGCCTCAACCG
>DAIRWA010000272.1:0-2584 GCA_036802545.1 Bacillota bacterium
TCTTTGCACGGGTTTCGATCCGTGCAGATTCTTTTACACAGATGGAGACATGAAGGCATAGACTCTCGCGCGGAACCTCGATTTTGGGCCAAATAACGAGTGTTATGTAGACATCGCTGGGCATAATGCGATTATATGTAAAGCTGTGCAACGATCGTTGGGAGAAAAGATTCACTAAAACTGAACTATGTAAGAGAACTTGTCAGGTTTGGAATCTGGGTTGTAAAAGAACTTGTATGAGATGCTGGGCCCTGTCAAGGATTTTGACAAGGCGAGCCAGACTAGTTTACATAATGCACCCAAGCGCTGGAAGCCGTTGTTGAAGCACGCGGGGAGACCATATAAGTGAAGCATGTGGTGAGACCACGCAAAATAAAAGGTAGGGCGGCTGAGCCGCCCTGGTAGATATAAGAGGGAAAGTTGGATCTTTGGAATCAGTGCTACTTCAAATGTATATTGAACCATCCTACGAGCCGTTCCAGCCTCTCCACTCGGTTCCACGGCTTTCCTGAGCGGGATAGCTCATGGTTTTCGCCTGCGAATCGGACAAATTCGACCTCTTTGCCCAGCCTCTTCAGTGCGATGTAGTATTGTTCGGCTTGTTCTATCGGGCAGCGATAGTCCTGTTCACTGTGGAGGATAAGGAGCGGAGTCTTCACAAAAGGCACGTACCTCATGGGTGATCTCTCCATGATGAAACTCTCGCTGTCCCATAGATCCCGCCCGCCCATGCCGCGTTTGTTGCCGAACCACCCGATATCGCTGGTTCCGTACTTGGTGTACATGTTGCTGATGCTTCGCTGGGTGACCGCGGCCTGGAAGCGATGGTTATGCCCAATGACCCAGTTGGTCATGTACCCTCCATAGCTGCCGCCGGTAATGCCGGTCTTGGAGCTGTCGACCCAAGGCACGGTGTCCATGTAGGCGCGGAGGGCCATAATATCTTGATAGTCCATCCCGCCCCAGTCGCCTATGACTTTGCGGGCGAAATCAGGGCCGTAGCCCGAGCTTCCTCTCGGGTTGCAGTAGAACACTCCAAAGCCATCCGCCGCTAGGAGCTGGAATTCCAAGAAGAAAGCCTCGCCGTACGCTGCCTGTGGACCGCCGTGGATTTCTAAGACCGCCGGATATTTCTTGTCTTGTTCGAAGTCAATGGGCTTCATCATCCAGCCGTCCAGCACCAGCCCGTCACTTGATTTGAACGTGAAAGGCTCAGGTTGAGAGAGAGGCCGGTTCGAGAGGACATCTTTGTTAACCTTGGTTATCTGCTGAAGCGGGCAGGCGTCGCCTGCGGCGTGACAGGTATCTCCCGGGACTGTAATAGCGTAGATGTCGCCTGGGCTTAAAGGCGACCCGCCGTTGAAAGCGAAGGTTACACTGCCGTTTCCGGGGTCAGCCATGCCAAGGGATACCAAGCAGGGCGGATACTTGGGACATGCCTCCATGCTTCGGGGACTTGCGCCGCCAACCATATCCACGCCGACACCATCTGAGGCAATCCGATATATGGCCGAGTGACCTGCGTCTGAAGCGAGGAAGTAGACGTATTTGCTGTCGGATGACCAGTAAGGACCGGGCCGTCCCGCGTCCGCTCTGGCGTCTGAACCGATGCCGCAGCCTATGCTCCTGTCGAAGTCGCCCCAGAAGTGACGCGCTTCACCGCCTTCGGCGGGAATGACCAGCACTTCAACGTTTACGACGCTTTCGTCGCCTTTCTCGTGGCCGAAGAACGCGATTGATTTGCCGTCGGGAGAATAGACCGGGGCGTGGACGGGGCCCTTGCCGGACGTAAGTCTTTTCGGTTCGCCGCCTTCCAACGGGACTGTCCATAGGTCGGGTATGAGTCTCATTTCACAGTCGGGCTTCCTGCAGGACGTGAATGCCAGTGTCTTGCCATCCGGCGAGAAGGTGGGACCGGCATCATCGAAATCGCCGTCAGTCAGCTTACGAACGCAGCCGTCTTCAACTGAAACTACGTATATGTTGTTAGGGCGGGGATCCACGGTTCCTGGTACGCCGTTCATCTTGTAACGGAGTCTCGTTACAACTGTGACGTCTCTGCCTGTGGCAATTTCCCCTTCCTTAAGCTCTGTCTTGGGCTTCTGGTCTTTGGATACGAAGGCAAGATAGCGGCCATCGGGCGACCACTGAATTTGAGACACACTGTCATCCCAGTTGGTCAGCTGGCGAGCTTCGCCGCCTTTGCGGATGTCGATCACCCAAAGCTGGGTTTTGCCTGATCGGTTCGAAAGAAAGGCCAAGTGCGACCCTTGCGGGGAGAACCTGGGCGATCGGTCCAAAGAGCCGTCTCCATCCGGTCTCTTGCCGTAAGTAAGCCTTGCGGGAGCACCGAAGGAATCTCCAATTTTCCGGGCTATGTGGATCGAAGATTCGTAGTGATTGCTCTTAGCGTTGATAGTCGTCTCAACCCAGGCGACTTCCTGTCCGGAAGACGATACATCGGGGTCACCGACAAAGGTGAGAGACCACAGGTCGCGCGAGGTTAACTGAGTCACTGAAAAACCCCCCAAGAAGTCGTTTTGAAGTGGCAAATGGGGCTAAAGCCTTCGTACTTCGCCCCGGC
>DAIRWA010000273.1:0-2551 GCA_036802545.1 Bacillota bacterium
CTTCATGATCGTGTTGGCGATGGTCTCCCTATCCACCAAATGGCTAAGGGCTTGCCTAATGGTCGCGTCTTGGAAGAAATCCTGGTTGGGGCCTGTCTGGCCAACCTGCAGCAGGACGACTCGACCAGAGATCTCTTGGTTGATAGACACCTTCCCGCCGTTCTTTAGGCGATCAAAAGACGCGGCGCTAATTCTGCCCCAGTCGATCTGGCCGGTCTCAAGAGCGATGGCCGCCGAGTTTTCGTCAGCCAGGATCCGGAAAATGGCCTCGTCCAGGCCTGGCTTGCCACCCCAATAATCTTCAAACGCGGTGAGTTTTACGTACTCGCCGGGCTTGTACTCGGTGAACTTGAAGGGGCCGGTAAGGACTGGAGCGGCACCCCACTCGCAGTTCACGATCTCGGCTCTGGGAACATCTTTGAGAAGGTGCTCGGGAACCGGTATGAACCATTTCAGACTTTCCAGAACCGCGGGATAGGGCTTGGGCAAAATCATCTTGATGGTGTATTCGTCTACCTTCACCATCTCGATAGGTTCCCCGTCAACCATCCAAGTGTACTGGTTCACCTCGTTGACCTCAGGATCCCAGTGAAGCTCCCAAGTGAACAGGACGTCGTCGGCGTTGAAGTCCTCGCCGTCGTGCCACTTGACTCCGTGCCGGAGGTTAAAGGTGTAGGTCTTTCCGTCCTCACTGAGATCCCATGTCTCGGCGAGCTGACCAGTCCATGAGTTGTCAGGCTGATGCCTAATCAGCGTCTCGGCGATGAACGCCCAGACCTGATACGTGTTGCCATCTGTGTTACCGAGCGGGTTCAAGCCTGAGAAGTCGCCGTTTAGTCTAAAAGTGGCTACGCCACCGGTGGTGGAACCCGGGTCCTCTACCTCAGACGGGCCGCATCCCGCGACTCCTATTGCCAGTGCTGCCACCAAAATAAGGCCTAAAACTCGAAAAGTGTTCCGAAGCCTCATAGTTGCTTTCCCTCCTAGTTTCTTGTTTGATCAAGTTCTTGCGAGTGCCTCACTGCCCAGGTTCGGTACAACTTACTCTCTCGCCCACCTCCCGGACTTCCGCATGCCTGTTGGCGTTGGCCGCGCTCGGCTGCTGCGGGAGATAAACACAAGACCGTCGTAACAGTTGGGTGACACCAGTTGGTCGAAATCCTCAGACCTGGAATCCGGGATATAGCCGGCGCCGATGGACTTCATCGGTCTGGGCGTCTCCAGCCAGAGTCTGGCTTCGGGCGGAATCTCGGGCCTTCGAAAATCGACTATGAAGTTGTCGATTCCCGTTTCAGCCAAGCACCAGTCCACTGTGCCCGGGCGAGAGGCGGGCACCGAGAACTCCTCAAGGTCTCCCGGAACGTCGGGATCTGAAAAGTCCCGCGACTGCACCTTCCCTGAGAAGAAGGAAAAGCCCAGCGCATAGTACTCGTCGCTAAACATCTCCCGGAGCAAACCGCCCATGGACTTGATACCTTCGAGATACTGCCCGGTAAAAATGTGGCCGTTATGGGCCCAAACCGCGATCTTGGCTTCGGGCTCGACACACTTGGCGATGTACTCGATGTTCTCGGCCATGTAGAGATCCCGTAGCATGAAGCCGTCGGTCCCGCTCACCGGCTTGCCGTACGACTCCATATACTGGAGGCACACGCGAGCGTTTTGCAGCACCTGGGTGAACTCCGCGGTAGAAGTCTTGCGGATGAAACGACTGCGATGCATCCCGAGAATCCCCACCAGCTCATAAAGACGCTGGACGGCTTCAGCCTTCCTTGCAGGATCGGTGTTACCCTGCTTGGAGTGCGGGTCACGCTGCAGTTCGGAAACGGCTGACAAAGCTAAGGACGCTTTCTCGGAATACTCGGGCGCGACCTTGCTGACATAGTCTAAGACTAGGTCTATGGCGATGTTCACGTTTTGGACATCGTAGCCATAGAACCGTATCTTCCTGCTATCGGGCTGGGTCAGGTTGTACTCTCGCATCCACTTTATCATATCGAGGATTTCCTCTGTGTCCCAAGTCCAGAACCCCTGCCCTGCCAGGGCTTTCGCGGGATCGCCCTGCCCGTAGAGCACGTAGTCGTTGATTTTCACGCATGCGGCATAGCTGGCTTCGAGGGCAAATACGGTAAAGTCCATTTCCTTGGCGAGGAATTCGACCAGGCGATGCTTGAACTGGAAGAACTCGCGCGTACCGTGGGTGGCTTCGCCCAACCCTACGAGCCGTGCGTCCTTCAAGATGTCCTTCAAAGGCATCAGATCCTCCAAGCTGTGCCCTGCCTCCAGGTTCACAACCGGAACCGCTCGTCCTTTGAGCCAGTTGATAATGCCCGTCAGTTCATGTAGATTGTCTTGTAGACCATCGGGTGTAGCTTCAGTCATGTTCGTCCTCCTTCGACTCCTTCTACGTAAGCATGTATCTGCAAATACGTCTGAGCAAGAGCGATAATACGGGTGTATTTCTACGCCATTGCCCAAAATTCCTTCTGGTAATTTGTTGGGGGCGAAGTCAGAGTGGCCGCTTTGTGGGTGAGGGGGGGAGAGAAAGGGG
>DAIRWA010000274.1:0-2533 GCA_036802545.1 Bacillota bacterium
GACCAGGCGTTCTCTCCAAGAGTCACCGACGTCCCCAGAAGTTGGGCATACGAGGTGCTCTTTCCCAAGAACGCCTGGCCTGATTAACCTTATGCGTAGCTAGTCTAGAACCTTAATTGCCCAGAGCATCCCTCGGGTATCCCCCTGAAGGATCGCCTTTCTTGTGACCAAAGGTTCTTGGAACAGGAACGAATCCCGTACCTTGTACTCATAGGCGCCCTTTTCCGTGGTTATGGACAAGGTGCCTCTGGAGCCACCCGAAACCCAGATCCCGTCCCCGATGGGGACGAAGCCAAATAGGGACCCGGCCCCAGGAGACTGCCACACAAATTGGCCGTCACTGACTCGCACTTGTACAGCTCGTCCCGCTCCGTCCAATACCACAAGGTGATTACCCCTTATGTCCGTGGATGCCATTCTCGCGGGCAGGACCGGCGTTAGCAAGGAGGAACCTGAGGTATATGTCCAAACCGTCTCGCCGGTAGCCGAATCCAAGGCGTACAGGTAGCTTGCGCTGGGTATGGAATCGTAGGGTATGGTGGCGAACACCTTCCCTAGGTGAAAGACGGGCGAGTGGTAGGGAGAGTAGTAGATCTGCCTGCCCAACTGCCGCGACCATGCCGGGGAGCCATCAGAGTCGTTCACAGCGTATAGGGTATTGTCCCAGGCACCGAAATACACCTTTCCGTTTCCGAAACAAGGAGTCGATACCACCGCGCCTTTGGCTTCCGCCGTCCACCTGGCGATGCCTGTGAAGGCTGAATGGGAGTAAACCGAGCCTTCCGTGGAACCGATGGTGACCGATTTTCCATAACCCGCGTCGTAAACCAGCGGCGCGGACACGAAGGATGGGCCCTGGCGGCGGGACTGCCATATGAGAGTGCCCGAGGAAGCATCCAAGCAGGTGAGACGGCCGTCAGCAGTGCCGAAATACAGTCGGTTAGCGTCTACGGTTCCGCCCCCCCACGCAGAGCCCGCACGGTATTCCCATACAGTGGAGCCGGTCTCTATTTGAAGGCAGCGGATCAGTCCATCGCTAGTACCTACGATTGTCTTGTCGGAGCCGAGGCGCTGCAGCTTTCCGGTTACGTTGCTGCCTAGATCCAGGCTCCAGAGCAAGAGATCGTCTCTGTCTTTGGCAAACTCAGAGCATTCGATGTAGCTTTCGGCATGGGTATTCGCCTTTAGGCGGAATGTGTGCATGCCTTTCGCGTAGCCGGATACGTCTAGGGAGAATTCGTGATGGCCCGCGGCAAGGGGGCCCCGGTCAGCGTAACTGCCGCCGTCAATCTGAAACGCCATGCGGGCAGAGCTCGATAGATCGAATCCGATATTCAAGCTATCTTCCTCATAGGAGACGATCAGGTTTGACAGCGGGCTAGGTGTTGACTTGAAGCTCGCCGTAGATTCAAGTTGCGTCACACGCTCGGCCGTTCCGGCTTGTGTTACCGAGTGGATGGACATTTCCAGTCCCTTTACCTCTACCACCGAATAGGCAGCGTCCATTAGCGCCCCTATCATCTGAAAGCTCCGCCCCTCTGTGCTCCAAGGGATGAACGAGTGTCCGTGACCGCTGAAAACCACCTGTATGGGGTAGCGCTTCACCAGGGCTAGGAAAGCGTCATCGGAATCCTGGAACGCCCTCGGCTCATAGCACAACGGGTGATGGCTGAAAACGGCAACGGGCTTGTTCTTCGGCAAAGACTCCAAATCTCGTTCCAGCCATGACAGTGTTGTCGCATCCAGCGTGCCCAGCGTCTGAGTTGGAGAAGACGTGTTAAGTACGACAAAGTGCCACGCGCCGTAGTCGAAGGAGAGATTGGGCGCACCAAGATGGGCCATGAAAGATATGCCGGTAGGGTCTTGCCACCTTGACTCGTGGTTTCCCATGGTCCCATAGACCTTGAAAGGCAACCCAGCACAGTACTCAGCGAAAAGGTCGTACTCAGAGGAGGCGCCGGTTTCAGTGATGTCGCCCATATGTACCATGAAAGACGCGTCCTTAATGTGGGTGGCCATGTCCGAAAAGGCGTCTTTCGTCTTGGAGTTGCCTTGGCCTGATCCCAGATGGCTATCGGTAGCGACGACGAACCGGAAGTTCGTCTGCCCGATTCCACCCGGTAGATGTCCGAGGCTTCTGTAATTCTCGTCCGCGCCTGCCAGAGCAGAAGAGGGGAACGAGGAGAGTACGGACAAACTGACAGCCGAGACAAGGATAAAGGCCAGTGTCAGCGTGACGAGTCTTTTCCTATCGGCAAATCGGGGTTTTGGGCTATCTGGTGTAGTGAAGAGCATACAGAGCAAACCTCCGGTTCAAAAAGAAGTTGGGCAGGACCCAGCAAGCTAACTGGAGCCTCTGACAAACCCACATTAGGTTAGGACGAGATAACCCCCAGTGTGTTCCTTAGCGAGGTTCTTTTTCAGCAGTGACCGAAGATAGGTGAGTTCTGACTGAGGAGATATTGACCCGCATGGCTGCGATTTCTTTCCCCGAGGGAACAACGCCGCCGTAGAAGAATCTGGAGAAGTCCCG